>NZ_LOVS01000030.1:0-10823 GCF_001523835.1 Burkholderia sp. ABCPW 14
TTTCGACGGCTCAAGATTCGTTACGAACGCTATGCTCATGTTCACGAGGCCTTCATGTCTCTGGCTTGCGCTTTGATTTGCTGGACGCGTCTAAAGTCTCTGTTTAACTAATTTCGCAACAGCTTCTTAGTCGCCGGGTCGTATAACTCAGCGGAAGCCAAGGAGCCGCCGACGCTATTGGCACCGCCGGCAACCAGCACCTTGCCATTGAGCAGCAGCGTCGCGGTGTGGGCGTGGCGCGCTTGGGCCAGATCGTCGACGGACAACCACTGCGCGGTCGCGGTCACGGTGATCGCAACCTGCGCTGTCACATTGCGCGCGCTGTTGCCGGCGGTGACGGTATAGATCGTTTGGGTCTGCGCGTTTTGGGGCGTGCCGCTGATCACCCCGGTTTGCGCATCGATACTCAAACCGGCCGGCAGCGTCGGCGATACGGCGTACTCAGCAACGGCGCCGCCGCCGGCCTGCGGGATGTCCTGCGTGATTGCCTGCCCGACCACGTAGACCGGCACCGGGTCCGAATACGCCAAACTCGTCGGCGGGATGGCCTGTGCCCGTACTTCGATGCTGACCTGCGTCTGCGCGCTGCCCGCGCTATTGCTGCCGGTGACGGTGTAGTTCGCCGGCGCCGTCACGGTGGTTGGCGTGCCGCTGATAATGCCAGTCTGCGGATCCAGGGCGAGCCCCGCCGGCAGCGCAGGCTCGACAGCGTACTGCGTGATCTCTCCGCCAGAAGTCGTCGGCATATTCGGGCTGATCTGTGCGCCTGCCGCATAGACGACGGGATTATCTTGATAGCTAAGGCCATCCGGCACAGCGACGCCATCCTCCACTTCGATCTGCACGCGAGCCGTGACACTGCCGGCGCCGTTGCTGCCAGTGACAACGTAAACCGTGACGGGCGTGGCGGCGGACGGCGTGCCCGAGATCACGCCGGTGACGGGATCGAGGACAAGTCCGCTGGGCAGTGCGGGCGACACGCTGTACTTCGTGATGGAGCCGCCGCTACTGTGCGGCAGATTGGGAATGATCGGCGCCCCTTTGTCGTAGACCACCGCCGGATCGCTGTAATTCAGGCCGGCAGGTGGAGAAACCGTTGGATGGAGATCGCTGCCGCCACACGCAGCAAGGAACGCCACAAGCAGCAGAATCAGTACAAGAAGGGGATTTCCACGAGTCATGATTGCCTCGCGCTCAATAGAATCGGTCACTGATTCGGATTCCTCGACACCTCATGAAAGACTATTAACAATAATAGCGAACGTCAATGTTATTGTTTGATTTGCGTGGTATGAACAATTGACGTGGCACAAGAATTGTTTTCATGAAGGCGATCGTCATTGCCAGAAATACGCTCGGCTATTCCTCGTCGTTGCGTCTATCGTTCCGCACTTTGGACCGGAACGTTCAGTCAATCATCCTAACAATCGAATGGCAGGCGGCGAGCCCGATCCAGCGGGTCCTCGCGGTCGGAATGAGGCCTTCGCGCCAGTGTCGATCGGCAGGATTCTTGTTTCGGGCGGGTGATGTGCCGCCCGTGCGTAGCAAGATTTCTCACCTATTTGTTCCGAAGTCGGCGACACATTGACGCGCCTATTCGAGAGCAATGCCAAGCTCGATGGGTTGCGATTTCGCCGCGTAGATCGGCGCATGCGTGATGTCAGTGCATGGCAAATTTATTTCGTAAGAAATAAGTAATGTCGATGGAACTGATTGCCCATATATTGGGATATTAATTCAATGTGATCGGAAATGGTATGAGGCTGTGTGAGTTAAGGCGAGTCGTGTTGAAGTGATTGTTCGCTATAAATAGTGACGCGGAGAATTTCATCCCTTAAACTAGTTTTACTTGTCATGGTGATGGGAGTCGAGATGAAAGCAAAACGAATGCAATACGGTTTGGCGACCGTTCTGCTGCCGATGATTTTCGTCGGTGCGGCTCATTCGCAGACCGCCACGACCGGCACCATCAATTTCACCGGCAGCATCACCGACGTCCCGTGCGAAATCGATACGGCCGCCACCAGCAGCACCGTGACCATGGCGAAGGTCTTTGCGAACGACTTCAGCGGAGCGGGATCGACTACCGGCACCACCGCGTTCAAGATTGTCCTCAAGAATTGCGGTGCGTCGACGACGGGCGCGACAGTGCTGTTCACGGGCACGACGGACAGCACGAATTCGACGGCGCTGCAAACGACGGTTGGCGGAGCGGGCGGGGTCGCGCTGCAACTCGTCGACGATACCGGAACCCCGATCAGCATCGGTTCGAGCAGCAAGGAATACACGATTGCCGAGGGCGACAATACGTTCAACTTCGAGGCGCGCTATATCGCGACCTCGGCAACCGTGACGGGCGGCGCGGCCAATGCCACGGCGGTCTTCGCGCTGACGTATAAGTAACGGACTCCGAACCATCCGGCGCATGTGTGCCGATCGAGCATGCAAGACCGTTCCACCGACGCGGCGCCCTGGCCGTGATTTTCCAGAGAGAGACAAAACATGCGCTTGCCTATCGTTTGTCGTGCTGCCGTTGCCACCGTCCTCACGCTGAACTGCGTCGGCGCTTATGCCGGCATCCAGGTTGGCGGCACTCGGGTGGTTTTCGATGCAAAAGTTGACGCGCGCGATACGTCGGTCGCCGTACGCAACAAGGGCGAGACGCCGTACGTGATTCAGATTTTCGTCGACGACGGAAGCGGCAACACCCGCCGCATGCCGTTTACGGTCACGCCGCCGCTCTTTCGTCTGGACGGCGGCAAGGAGCAGCTCGTCAGCGTGCGCCACGTGAAGCGGGGCGCGGGATTGCCGCAGGATGTCGAATCCGTCTATTGGATCAACGTGAAGGAAATCCCGCCCACCGGGAAGCGCAACGTGGACGTCAACACGCTCAAGATCGCCGTGCTTACGCGCATCAAGCTCTTTTACCGGCCGACGGGTCTGGTCGGCAGCGCGGCCGACGCGCCGTCGCAACTCAAATGGTCGGTCGTGCCGAGCCCGATCGGGCAGGGCGCGGCGTTGAAGGTCAGCAACCCGACGCCGTATCACGTGACCTTCTCGACCATCGAGGTTCAGGCCGCGCAGAACGCGAGCGTCAACGCGGACATGGTGAATCCCAAAAGCGATTTGATCATCCCGATTCCGTCCAGGACGATCTCACAGGTCGGCCCGGTCAAATTCAGCTATACCACCATCAACGATTACGGCGCCGTCACGCAGGCAACGGAAGTGACCGCGCAACCTGCCGGATCGCCCGAGGCTTCGCCACAGTAGGATGCGATGATTCGGCATCGTGTTGCCGATGTCGGCCCTTCGCGCATTCGAGTCACCATGCTGGCCGCCGCGCTGACGGTGCTCTCGTCAGCCGCTCATGGCGAGCAAGCGTTCGAGTTCGATCCGGCCTTTCTCGAACTGGGCGGCGGCCGGGGCGGGGCGGATCTTTCCGTGTATGCGACGTCGAATCGTGTGCTGCCGGGCGTCTATCTCGTGTCGGTCTTTGTCAACGGAGAGGCGATCGATCGGCGTGACATCGCGTTCATGTTCGACGGCGCGCATGGGGGTGGGGAGGATGCAGCTCCCTGTCTGACCGCCCGGATGTTCGACGAGTGGGGTGTCAACGTCGCCACGTTTCCCCGGCTGGCGCAGGCCGGCGGGGACGCATGCGTCGACATCGCCGACAGCGTTCCCGACGCCCGCGTCGACTTCGACAGCCATCAACTGCGGTTGAACGTGACGGTGCCTCAGGCCGCGTTAAAGCGCCGCGCGCGCGGCTCGGTGGACCCGGCGCGCTGGGACCAGGGCGTGAACGCGGCACTGCTCGACTACCAGCTCAGCGCCGCGCAATACGCGGGCAGCAACTACGCGTCCGTCAACTCGCGCACGACGCTGTATGCCGGCCTGCGCGGCGGCATCAATCTGGGCGCGTGGCGGTTGTCGCACACGTCGTCGTTCCTGCGCGGGCTCGACGGTAAGAGCCGATTCCAGATCATCAACACGTTCGTGCAGCGCGACATCACCGCTTGGAACAGCCGGCTGATGGCCGGTGAAGGCACCACGCCCGCCAACATCTTCGACGGCTTCCAGTTTCAAGGCGTACAGATCAATACCGACGAAACCATGCTGCCCGACAGCCTGCAGGGCTACGCGCCCACCGTGCACGGCATCGCACAGACCAATGCGCAGGTGACGATCAAGCAGAACGGTTTTGTCATCTACAGCACCTACGTGCCTCCCGGGCCGTTCACGATCGACGATCTCTATCCGACGTCGTCGTCGGGCAATCTGGAAGTGACGATCACCGAGGCCGACGGGCACACCACGACGTTTACGCAACCGTATTCCGCCGTGCCGATGCTGCTGCGCGACGGCTCGTGGCGCTACAACGTCACGGCCGGTCAATACCGTGACGGCATTTCGGGCTCGCATCCGAATTTTGCGATGGCCACAGTCGCACGCGGCTTGCCGGGCGAATTCTCGCTGTACGGCGGGTTCATCGGGGCCGGGATGTATCAATCGGTGCTGGTCGGAGTCGGCAAGAATCTCGGCACCGTCGGAGCGGTGTCGTTCGACGTGACGCATGCGCGCAGCGCGGTTGATCTGGCCGACAGCAGCACCGTGTCGGGGCATGCGTTTCGCGTGCTTTACGCGAAGGCCGTGGGCGGTTGGGGCACGGACTTCCGACTGCTCGCGTACCGGTACTCCACCGCAGGCTATCGAAGCTTCGCCGATGCGGTGCAACTGCGCGACGGCAGCGAGCCGGCCGCGCTGGGCGCGAAACGCCAGCGCCTGGAAGGCACGGTGAACCAGAGCCTCGGCCGGTTCGGCTCGATGTACGCGACCGTGGCCGTGCAGACGTACTGGGGCAGCGCGGCGCGCAGCACCGTGTATCAGCTCGGACATAGCGGAAACTGGGGACGCGCCAGCTATGGACTTTATGCGGGCTATAGCAAGGGAAACGGCGTGCCGTCCAACTGGAATGTGTCGTTGTCGCTGTCGATGCCGCTGGAAGTGCTTTTGGGTGGTGCGCGAACGCGTGCGGCAGGCGGCGGCAGCTCGAACGTCACGTATTTCGTTAGCCGAAACAACGAGAACCACGTCAATCAGCAGATGATGGTCGGCGGCAGCAGCAGCGATCAACGGTTGAATTACAGCGTGGGTGTTGCGCATTCCAGCCAGTCGGACGTTAGCGGGACGGCATCGACGAGTTACCTCGCGCCGTTCGGCCGCTACGACGCGTCGATCGGCAGCGGCCGCGGATATTCACAGGCCGTGTTCACGGCGGCGGGTGGACTGCTATGGCACGAGACGGCGCTGTTGTTCACGCAACCGCTTGGCGATACCGTGGCGGTCGTGGACGTGCCGAACGTGAAGGGCGTTCACTTCGAAATGCATCCTGGCGTGAGCACGAATCGGGCCGGCGAAGCGGTGATTCCGCGTCTGAATCCATATCGCGTCAACCGCATCGTCGTCGATCAGCGCCGGATGCCGCAGGACGTGGAGATCCGGAACCCGGTGAGCGAAGTCGTGCCGACTCGCGCGGCGGTCGTTCAGACCCGCTTCGATTCCGTCGTCGGCCTCCGGGCCATGTTCGCGTTGACGCGCCCCGACGGCTCGTCTCCGCCGCAAGGCGCGACCGCCGAAAACGACGAAGGACAGGCGCTCGGTGTCGTCGGGATGGACGGCGAGGCGTTCGTGGCCGGATTGCCGGACCTCGAAGGGCATTTCATCGTTCGCTGGGGCACGGAGCGGCAGAACCGATGCCGGGTGAATTACACGCTGCCCGGGAAAGGAGCGGTCGGCGCGTATCCGGCCATGGAGGCGACATGCAATTGAAACGAGTATGGCGCGCGCGATTCCGTGATTCGACTGGCGCGCGTGCGGCGGCGCGCTGCCTGTGGATCGCCGTTGCCGCGCTGCCGATCGGCGCGCATGCGGCGACTTGCGAAGGCGACAAGATGCTCGCCACGCTTCCGGCCATCGCGGTGGCCTCCGATGCTCCGGTGGGGTCGGTGTTGTGGAGTCAGAAAGGAATCGCCTTCAGCACCTATTGCACGGTGGGCTGGCTTGACACCAGCAACATTTATGTTTGGCGCGCCGACTTGAGCTCGACGCTTCAGCAATACGGGCTGACCTTCTGGCTGACCTACGAAGGGCAGGGCGGCAACACCGCGCAGCAAATCAAGAGTCCGATGGTCGTCGACCTCGGCGGCAAGAACGGCTATGCGAGCGGAGCCGTCGACCTGGAATTGAGGAAGACCGGTGTCACGCCGGCGCAAGGCGCCGTCAGCGCGGCGGACATTCCCGCGTTCTATCTCGATAGCAATACTAACAACAGGAAAGGCTCGCATTACATCCGCGGGCTGACCAACATTTCGTTCGTTTCCTATACCTGCGACATCGATACGGGCTCGCGCAGCATGAATGTGCCGCTCGGCGACGTGCGCGTCGACCGCTTTTCCGGGATCGGCTCCACGTACGGGGATCAGAATTTCAACATCGGTTTGACCTGCACGCAGCCGGCCGGAACGTACAACGTCGCACTCACGTTTTCCGCAACGGCCGACAGTACCGGTGCGTCGGGCGTACTGGCGCTCACGCAGCGTTCGGATGCGGCGTCCGGGGTTGGCATCCAGCTGCTGATGGGTGGTTCACCGGTGACGTTCGGTACGGCCCTCGATGCCGGCAGCGCGACCGCGGGCACGACGCTGACGATTCCGATGACGGCGCGCTATTACCAGACCGGCAGCGTGGTGACGCCGGGCGCGGCGAACGGGATTGCGACGTTCACCATCAGCTACAAGTGACGCACGCCGCGGCGACGGTCAGTCGGCTCACGCGCCTGCATCTGTTCGATTTCTCTTCCACCCGCACGACGTAAGCCGCCGAAACGGCGTTGGCACTCTGCGTCCACATTCGTAGAACTTCGATATCCGGACAGGGTATCCATTGCTAATCTTGCGGGCGAAACATGGCCGCGCCGGTCCGTGGCCCTCACCTCACTTCGGCGCGCATCTGTCTCCAGCCGGTCAATGCACGCGGGCCGCGCGCCTCCTCCGCCTTGGCCGATCGCTCGTCCATCAAAACACTGATTCATCATGAAATATATCGCGCTGTTGCTCGTCGCAGCCCTTGCCGGTTGCTCGTCTTACTCCACGCCTCTGACCAATATTTACTCGATCAGGGCGGAAGACGGCGTTCAACGATATCGGGTGACGTGTTCCGGGCTGCTCGGCGGAACGGAAGTCTGCAAGCGAAGCGCGGCGGAGATTTGCGAAAAGTCGCGCGTCAAGGTGGTCGGCCAACAGGAGCCGAGCGCCATTACCTTTATGTGCGAAGCGCCTCAAGCGGCGGCGCGTTGACGCGCGGCGTGAAGCCGCCGGATCGATCAAAGAAATAACTTAGTTAAACATGAAAAATCTCATCATTACTTCCGTGCTATTCGCGTTCGCGGGATGTACCGTCCATTCCGGTCCGACGGTGAATGCGCGTCCGATCAACAGCGGCAACACTGCGGCGAAGATGTTTGAAGTCGAGTGTACCGGCCTGTTCATCGAGACCGGATCGTGTCTGAAGAAAGCTCAGGAACTTTGCGCGATCCAGCCCGGATCGCCGTCCGTGCACGTTCTCGAGACGAGCGGGCCGAACGGCCGCACGCCGGATCGCCTGGTGTTCCGTTGCGATGCGCCGGTCAAGCTTCAAGCGCCGGCTCAAATCGTGTCGCCCGCGCCCGCGCCCGCGCCCAGCCGGCCGGCGGCGAACGTCCTGCTCCGTGGCGACGCGCTTTTCGATTTCGATCGCTCCGACCTCAAGCTGTCCGGGAAGCGCGATTTGGACGATGTCGTAAGACAGGCGGAGGGCAAGCGCTTCCGTGTCGTGCAAGTGTCCGGCTACACCGATGCCATTGGCTCGGACTCCTACAACAACGCGCTTTCCGCTCGTCGCGCGCGTACCGTGGCGAACTATCTGCGCGAACGGGGATTGCAGGTGGATCGCTTCGTCGTGAGCGGATTCGGAAAATCGAATCCGGTTGCGTCAAATGCGACCGACGAAGGACGGGCTCAAAACCGGCGCGTCGAAATCGTTCTGGAACAGAAATGACGGCGAGTGTCGAAGCCACCGGTGGCTTGCGCCTCGGCTTCCTTGCGAACGGGATTCTGCCGAACGATGTCGTGCGTCAGGCGTTCGTACAGCATTCGACGGAATGCGGCGTGTTCTAGATTGCGTTGATGTGCCGGTCGTCGCTTGCAGAATCGAGCGCGCGACGTAACGCAGCCGAGGGCGCGCGCTTCGATCCGAGTTTTCACTTCCGGTAAACGCAAGACAACTATCCGGGGTCCTGGAAAACCGACGGACCGTTCCGATTCCAATCGGAATGCGGCGCACCTCGACGGATGCGCACGTGGGCGTCGAGATTAAGCGTTGATCGCGAAATCCGACACGGTCCTTTATCTCGCCAATGCGGACATTCCTGCAAATGGACCAGTGCCGCATGCGCGGTCGCGCGTTGCTTGACGGAGCGTGAAAAACCATGCGGCGTGGTTCTCCGTGTGAAGAGCGACGCGAGAGCGAACGACCGATTGGTGATACGCGTTTTTTGATATTTCGAAAAACGCCAAAAGGATGATCCATTCTCTTTGAGGGTCGTATGCCGATGCGACATTTCGTTATACGAATGGAGATCCGGTGTGGCGACATGCCGCACATGAAGGCCGATGCTCGTTGTATATCGACACGCTTCCCGCACGCGACGGTTATTTCGAACTATTGAGATGTATCCGGAAGACGCGTCTCTGTATCTTTGATGATCTGAATCGGTCGTTTGGAACGGACGCAATCGGCCTCGGGCGAACGTCAAAAATCCATTCTGCATCGTCGATTGACTTCATATCCGTCGTGTCTTCCAGCGGGACGTCTCAGATCCGGGTATGCGTATTCTGATCTTTTTATTCGTGTAGCAGTACGAAACTAATATAGCGAGGAATGAATCGTGAACAAGATTTTCAAAACAGTCTGGTGCGAAAAGGCGCGTACGTGGGTTGCGGCGTCGGAGCATGCAGTGGGGCGGAAGGGCGGAACTTCGAGTGTCGTGGAGTCCGCTGTCGGACTGAAAAAGGTGCTTAAGCTGTCGCTTCTGGGCGCGGCATCGCTGGTTGCGATGGGCGTTGCCGGGCCGTTTGCCGGCGAGGCAATGGCTGCCTCAAACGCGGGTGTCTGTCTTACGTACAACGGCAGTAGCAACAATACGTCGGGTACTGGCGGCTGGTTCGCTAATGGCTGTAATTCGGCCGGTTGGGTGCAGGGCATGGTTACGGGCAGCAAGACGAATTGGGTCGGCCTGACCGCGGACGACACGCAGATTGTTCTCGACGGCAGTGCGGGCAACATTTATTTCCGGACGGGCGGCGTGAACGGCAACGTGTTGACGATGTCGAATGCGACCGGCGGCGTATTGCTCAGTGGCCTCGCTGCCGGTGTCAATTCGACCGATGCAGTCAACATGTCCCAGTTGACCTCGTTGTCGACTTCGACGGCAACCAGCATCGCTTCGATTTCGACGAGTCTTCTTTCGGTTGGCGTGGGCGTCGTGACACAAGATTCAGCTACCGGGGAGATCGACGTCGGCGCCAATTCGCCGGGCCTGACGGTGAATTTCGCAGGTGGCCAGGGTGCGCGCACGCTGACGGGCGTTGCCGCTGGCGTCAACGATACGGACGCGGTTAACGTCAGTCAGCTGACGTCGCTGTCGACGACGTCGTCGACGGGCCTTTCCACCGCTACTAGCGGCATCGCGTCGTTGTCGACATCACTGGTCAGCACGGCGAGTGACCTGACGTCGCTGTCGACGGCCACGTCGACTGGGCTTTCCACCGCCGATAGCGGTATCGCGTCGTTGTCGACATCGCTGCTCGGCACGGCGGACGACGTCACGTCGTTGTCGACGAGCCTCAGCACCGTCAATGCGAATCTGGACAGCCTGCAGACGTCGATGGGGAACGTCGTGTCCTACGACGATTCGTCGAAGTCGACGATCACCCTCGGCGGCGTGGGCGCCACGACACCTGTCCTCCTGACGAACGTGGCAGCCGGTACGATTTCCGCAACCAGCACGGATGCGGTGAATGGCTCGCAGCTCTACACGCTTCAGCAGGATTTCGCGCAACAGTATGATCTGCTGACGTCGCAAGTCTCGTTGCTCAGCACGTCGGTGTCGGATCTGCAAGGCAGTGTCGCGGCAAGCGCGGGAACTGCATCGGGCGACAATAGCACCGCAAGCGGAAACAACGCGACTGCGTCGGGTACAAACAGCACGGCCACTGGCGACAACTCGTCGGCGACGGGCAACAACAGCACGGCCAATGGTGCGAACTCGACCGCGTCGGGCGACAACAGCACGGCAAGTGGCACGAACTCGACGGCGACTGGTGAGAACAGCACCGCGACCGGCACGGACTCCGCAGCGTCGGGCAACAACAGCACGGCCAACGGTGCGAACTCGACCGCGTCGGGTGACAACAGCACGGCAAGCGGCACGAACTCGACGGCGACCGGTGAGAACAGCACGGCGACCGGTACGGACTCCGCAGCGTCGGGCAACAACAGCACGGCCAACGGTGCGAACTCGACCGCGTCGGGTGACAACAGCACGGCAAGCGGCACGAACTCGACGGCGACCGGTGAGAACAGCACGGCGACCGGTACGGACTCCGCAGCGTCGGGCAACAACAGCACGGCCAACGGTGCGAACTCGACCGCGTCGGGTGACAACAGCACGGCAAGCGGCACGAACTCGACGGCGACTGGTGAGAACAGCACCGCGACCGGTA
>NZ_LOVS01000031.1:0-523 GCF_001523835.1 Burkholderia sp. ABCPW 14
CGTAACCTGACGCCTGATTCTATAGAGGTCAGGAGGAAGAATTGCACGATCGCAAGGCACTTCAGGCACTGGGCGGCTGGACCGGCTATCGGTTGGAGCGGGTGGAATGGCCGGAAGGAGGCGGCGGTACGCTGTCGCTGTATCTGAAGCCGGTCAGCAAGGTCATGCACTGCGAACAGTGCGGAGCGCGCTGCCAGCAAATCCACGAGACGACGGTTCGGCGAGTGCGCGATCTGCCGCTGTTCGAGTACCGAGTCGTGCTGCATGTCCCCCGCCGTCGGGTCTGGTGCGAACACTGCGGCGGCCCGCGACTGGAGAAGCTGGCGTGGCTGGGCCGCTACCAGCGGGTGACGGAGCGGTTCGCCAAGGCCTGCGAGAAGCTGCTGCAAGCGGCCAGCGTGCAGGCGGTCGCAGCCTTCTACGATCTGGGATGGCACACGGTCAAATCGATCGACAAGATGCGCTTGCGAGCGCGTGTGGCCGAGCCGGACTGGTCGACGATCCGCTATCTGGCAATCGACGA
>NZ_LOVS01000032.1:0-37243 GCF_001523835.1 Burkholderia sp. ABCPW 14
CGTTCCGCGAGCACGACGCGAACCTCGACGCGTATCGCGGGCAGTCGCGACAGCTTCTGGATTCGGTCAGCATCTACAACCCGGGTAACGTCGCCGCGTATACGGACGCGATCGCCGCGTTGTATCGGTAAGCCGACAGCGCGCTCCAGGTTTCCGCTCGTCTCCCCGAACGTCGCTTGAACAAGCGCGTAGCGTCAATGCGTGGTCGGGCAACAATAGGCCGCGCCGAAAAAAGATCCGGCGTGAACCACCGTGATCGATGCGCCCGACGCGAAGACCAAGGCGAAGGCGAAGACGCCGCGATCCCGGCCGCGCCCGCACCTGCCGCCGCTCGCGCAACGTTCAGCGCCCGCAGTCGTTGACGAGATTCGCGAGCAGCGTGTCGTATTCGGCGACGAGCGCCGGATTCTTCGACGTATAGCGGCGCAACAGGCTGCGCTGCCGCGCCGCGTAGCCCTCCCAGTCATCGTCGTGCTCGCGCAGCACGCGCATCAGCGTTTCCGTTCCCGCCTGCACGTCGTTGTCCGGATAGTAGTAGCCGATGTCCGGCACGAGGTGTGCGTTGTGGACGAGCGGGTAGCCCTGCCAGCAGACGTCGAAGTAGAAATAGTTGAGCGGGTTCTCCCACTGGTGCGACACGACGACGTCCGTGTATTCGGCGAGGAACGCCGGCGTGTCGAAACGGCCGACGAAGCTCGCCTTGCTCGCGCGGACGACCTCCAGATAGTTCATCAGCATCACGAATTCCGGGCTGTCGTGCGCGAGACGCTCGGCGTTCGTCACGTGCGTGAACGCGATCGCGTCCGGATCGCGCCGATACGCTTCGTCGATGATCAGCATCGGATACACGCAGAACTTGACGACGTCGTGGTTCGGCTCCATCACGGTGAGCCGCTTCGCCCGCTTGCCGCTCGGCCGATACTCGCCGTGCTCGTGCATCAGCCGCGTACGCTCGGTCAGGAACATCGGGTCCCAGACGAACGGCACGACGCGCCCCGGGCAGCGCCGCAGCGACTGCATGAACGGCAGCGACGACGGCGCGATCTGCGGAATCGCCCAGATCTCGTCGTAGCCGCGATTGATGAAAAGCGTATCCCACATCCGGCGGCCGAACAGGATCGACTGCGTCACGTGGATGTACTCGAAGCCGCAGCAGTAGCTGACGAGCTTCACGCCGCGCGCCTTCAGGTATGCAGTCTGCTCGCCGTCGATCTGGCCGCCGAGCTCGATCAGCACGTCGAGCGAATCCTTCATCTCGGTGAACGAGCGCGTATCGAAGATCCGGCAGTCCCACGGCAGCGCATCGGTGATCGGCACGTCGGTCGTATTGACGATCGTCACGCGGTAGCCGCGCGACGATTTCATCAGCAGCTTCGCGAGAAACAGCGCGTTCTGCTTGATGCCGTTGATCCAAAGGCTCTCGTTCGGCTCGCGCAGGCCGATCGTGATACCGATGCGCAAGCCGTTCAAATCGACAGGGGAGGTCATCACATGCTGGAGGGAAGGGAAGTTCGCAGTGTAGCGCACCGCCCGTTGCGTATTCCGCGCTACCGCCCGCACCACTATACGAGTCTAGCGGACATCATATGACCGGACTGTCAGATATCGTTAACGTACGCGCCGCCGCGCTCAACCTTGCCCCATGACGAGTAGCTGCGCGCCGTCCGCAACCTGGTCGCCCACCGCGTACAGCACCTCGCTGACGACGCCCGCGGCCGGCGCGCCGATCGTGTGCTCCATCTTCATCGCCTCCATCACGATGAGCGGATCGCCCTGCTCGACCTTCTGCCCCGGCTCGACCAGCACCGCGATCACCTTGCCCGGCATCGGCGCGGTGAGCCGGCCTTCGCCTTCCGTCGAATCGGCCGCGTGCGCGAGCAGGTTGCGCCATTCGAACGCGCGTGCGACGCCCTGGCAGAACACGTGGAACGTGTCGCCGTCGACATGAACGCGCCCGCTCGTGCGCACGCCGCCCAGCGTCACGTCGAAATCGAGCGGGCCCGCGCCGCGCGTCCACGCGAACGGCTTCGCGACGCCGCCGACCGCGAGCGACTCGATCCCGCCCTTGTCCGCATAGTGCGATTCGAGCGTCGCATCGTCATCGAGCGCGCGCCATTCGATCGTCCGGCGATAGCCGGCGTTCAGCCGCCAGTTCGGCAGCGCGCCCCACGGCGACGCCGCGCCGCCCGCGCCCGCCCGTTCGCGCTCGCGTGCGAAAAGCGCCGCGCACGCGAAACCGAGCGCCGCCGCGGGCGCCGGCTGCGGCGCAAATAGCGCATCGCGGTGGCGCTCGATCAGGCCGGTGTCGAGATCCGCGTCGGCAAACGGCCGGCTGGCGACGATCCGCTGCAGGAACGCCGCATTCGTATGCAAGCCGACGACCTCGCACTCGCGCAGCGCGCGCGCGAGCGTCGCGAGCGCCTGCGCGCGCGTGTCGCCGTGGACGATCAGCTTCGCGATCATCGGATCGTAGAACGGCGTGATCGCATCGCCTTCGCGCACGCCGCTATCGATCCGCACGGCCGCGCCGACGGCGAACTCGACGCCCGCCGGCAATCGCAGATGCTTCAGGCGCCCGGTCGACGGCAGGAAGCCGCGCGCCGGATTCTCCGCGTACAGGCGCGCCTCGATCGCGTGCCCGCGAACCCGCAAGTCCGGCTGCCCGAGCGGCAGCGGCTCGCCCGCCGCGACGCGCAGTTGCCATTCGACAAGATCGAGCCCCGTGACCATCTCCGTCACCGGATGTTCGACCTGCAACCGCGTGTTCATCTCCATGAAGTAAAACGTTTCGCCCGTCATGATGAATTCGACGGTGCCCGCGCCGACGTAGCGAACCGCGCGCGCGGCCGCGACGGCCGCCTCGCCCATCGCCTGCCGGACCTCGTCCGCGAGCCCCGGCGCGGGCGCTTCCTCCAGCACCTTCTGGTGGCGGCGCTGCACCGAGCAGTCGCGGTCGAACAGGAAAACTGCGTTGCCGTGCTGGTCGCCGAATACCTGCACCTCGACGTGGCGCGGGCGCTGCAGGTATTTCTCGATCAGCACGCGGTCGTTGCCGAAGCTCGCCGCCGCCTCGCGCTGGCACGACGCGAGCGCCGCCGCGAAATCGGCCGTGCGCTCGACGACCCGCATCCCCTTGCCGCCGCCGCCCGCGCTCGCCTTCAGCAGCACCGGATAGCCGATGCGATCGGCTTCACGCCGCAGCAGCGCGAGATCCTGGTCGTCGCCGTGATAACCGGGCACGAGCGGCACTGCGGCAGCATGCATCAGCGCCTTCGCGGCGGCCTTCGAGCCCATCGCGGCGATCGCCTCGACGGGCGGCCCGACGAACACGATACCCGCCTCCTCGCACGCGCGCGCGAAATCCTCGTTCTCCGACAGGAAGCCGTAGCCCGGATGGATCGCTTGCGCGCCCGTCGCGCGCGCGGCGTCGATGATGCGCTCGATCCGCAGATAACTGTCGGCGGCCGCCGCGCCGCCGATGTGCACGGCCTCGTCGCACGCGGCGACGTGCTTCGCATGCGCGTCGGCGTCCGAATAGACCGCGACGCTCGCGATGCCGAGGCGTTTGCAGGTCGCGGCGACCCGGCAGGCGATTTCGCCGCGATTGGCGATCAGGATCTTGTCGAACATGGTGGGTCAGGAAACGGGATGTCGGTAACGAATTCGGTTCAGTGCACGCGCCGCGCGGCGGTGCCCGGCACGGCCGCCGTGACGCCGCGATGCGCCCGGCGGCCCATGCGCGTCACGCGCGCCACGACGGCGGGCGCTTCTCGAGGAACGACGCGACGCCTTCGCGCGCCTCGGCGCCGGCGCGCGTCCGCGCGATCCAGTCAGCGGTCTGTTCGATCAGCGCGGCGTCGAGCGTGCGGCCCGCGACGTCACGCACGAGCGCCTTGCACGCGCGCACGGCCTGCGGGCCGTTCGCGCACAAGGTCTCGGCGAGCGTGGAAACGGTCGCGTCGAGCGCATCGGCAGGCACGCGCTCGTGGACGAAGCCGAGCTGCACGGCCTTCGCGCAGTCGAACACTTCGGCCGTCGCGAAATAGCGGCGCGCGGCGCGCTCGCCCATCGCGCGCACGACGTATGGCGCGATCGTCGCCGGAATCAGCCCGAGACGCGCTTCCGACAGGCAGAATTTCACGTCGTCGGCCGCGACCGCGATGTCGCACGCGGCGACGAGCCCGACGCCGCCCGCGTACGCGTCGCCGTGCACGCGCGCGATCACGGGCTTCGCGCAGCGGTGGATCGCCTCGAGCATCCGCGCGAGCCGGCGCGCGTCGGCGCGGTTCTCGTCGTCCGAGAAGCCCGCCATCCTCCTCATCCAGTTCAGGTCCGCGCCCGCGCAGAACGCCGGGCCGCGCGCGGCGAGCACGACCGCGCGCAGCGCCGGATTCGCGTCGATGCGGTCGAACGCGGTCGTCAGCTCGGCGATCATCGTCTCGTTGAACGCATTGCGCACGTCGGGGCGCGCGAGCGTGACGGTCGCGACGCGGCCGTCGTCGGTCACTTCGATCGTTTCATGGCGCATCGTCGGCTCCTCACATCCGTCACATCCGGAACACGCCGAACCGCGTGTCCTCGATCGGCGCGTTCATCGCGGCGGCAAGGCCCAAGCCGAGCACGTCGCGCGTCTGCGCGGGGTCGATCACGCCATCGTCCCACAGGCGCGCGCTCGCGTAGTACGGATGGCCCTGGCGCTCGTACTGGTCGCGGATCGGCTGCTTGAACGCCTCTTCGTCTTGCGCCGACCACTCGCCGCCCTTCGCCTCGATCCCGTCGCGGCGCACGGTCGCGAGCACCGACGCCGCCTGCTCGCCGCCCATCACCGAGATGCGCGCGTTCGGCCACATCCACAGGAAGCGCGGGCCGAACGCACGCCCGCACATCCCGTAGTTGCCCGCGCCGAACGAGCCGCCGATGATCACCGTGAACTTCGGCACCTTCGCGGTCGACACGGCCGTCACCATCTTCGCGCCGTGACGCGCGATGCCTTCGTTCTCGTACTTGCGCCCGACCATGAAGCCCGTGATGTTCTGCAGGAACACGAGCGGGATCTTGCGCTGGCAGCACAGCTCGATGAAATGCGCGCCCTTCGTCGCCGATTCGGAGAACAGAATGCCGTTGTTCGCGACGATGCCGACCGGATGCCCCCAGATGTGCGCGAAGCCCGTGACGAGCGTCGTGCCATAGCGCGCCTTGAATTCGTCGAATGCGGAATCGTCGACGATCCGCGCGATCACCTCGCGCACGTCGAACGGTTTCCTCGTATCGACGGGAATCACGCCGTACAGGCTTTTTGCGTCGTGGCGCGGCGGCAGCGGCTCGCGCGGCGCAAGCGGCGCCGCGCCGCGCACGCCGAGATGGCCGACGATCGTGCGCGCGATCGACAACGCATGCGCGTCGTTCTGCGCGAGGTGATCGGCGACGCCGGACAGGCGCGTGTGCACGTCGCCGCCGCCGAGATCCTCGGCGCTCACTTCCTCGCCGGTGGCCGCCTTCACGAGCGGCGGCCCGCCGAGAAAAATCGTCCCCTGGTTCTTGACGATGATCGACTCATCGCTCATCGCGGGCACGTACGCGCCGCCCGCGGTGCACGAGCCCATCACGACCGCGATCTGCGCGATGCCCGCGGCCGACAGGTTCGCCTGATTGAAAAAGATCCGGCCGAAGTGGTCGCGGTCGGGAAACACGTCGTCCTGATTCGGCAGGTTCGCGCCGCCCGAATCGACGAGGTACACGCACGGCAGCCGGTTCTCGGCCGCGATCTCTTGCGCGCGCACGTGCTTCTTCACGGTCATCGGATAGTAGGTGCCGCCCTTGACGGTCGCGTCGTTGCAGACGATCACGCACTCGCGGCCCGCGATCCGGCCAATGCCGGTGATGATGCCCGCGCCCGGCGCGTCGTCGTTGTACATCCCGTACGCGGCGAGCTGCGACAGCTCGAGGAACGGCGCGCCCGGATCGAGCAGTTGCGCGATCCGGTCGCGCGGCAGCAGCTTGCCGCGCGACAGATGCTTGTCGCGCGCGGCCTGCCCGCCGCCGAGCGCCAGCCGGTCGACCTTGTCGCGCAGATCGGCGACGAGCGCCTCGAGCGTCGCGGCGTTCGCGCGAAATTCGTCGGAACGCGGGTTCAGCCTGGATTCGATGATCGGCATCGCGTGTGCTCCGCGCGCGGGGTCAGGCCGTTTCCGCGAACAGCTCGCGGCCGATCAGCATCCGGCGGATCTCGCTCGTGCCGGCGCCGATCTCGTAGAGCTTCGCGTCGCGCCACAGGCGCCCGACCGGATATTCGTTGATGTAGCCGTTGCCGCCGAGGATCTGGATCGCCTCGCCCGCCATCCACGTCGCTTTTTCCGCGGTGTAGAGAATCACGCCCGCGCAGTCCTTGCGCACCTGGCGAACGTGCGCGCCGCCGGCCGGGGCCATGCCGCCCGCATCGAGATGGCGGCCGACCGCGTACAGATATGCGCGGCACGCCTGGAACGTCGTGTACATGTCGGCGATCTTGCCCTGGATCAACTGGAATTCGCCGATCGGCTGGCCGAACTGCTTGCGGTCGTGGACGTACGGGATGACGGCGTCGAGGCAGGCGGCCATGATGCCCGTCGGGCCGCCCGCGAGCACCGCGCGCTCGTAGTCGAGCCCGCTCATCAGCACCTTCACGCCGCCGTTCAGCTCGCCGAGGATGTTCTCTTCCGGCACCTCGACGTCCTCGAACACGAGCTCGCCCGTGTGCGAGCCGCGCATGCCGAGCTTGTCGAGCTTCTGCGCGACCGAGAAGCCCTTCATCCCCTTCTCGACGATGAATGCGGTGATCCCGCGCGCGCCGGCGTCGGGCTCGGTCTTCGCGTAGACGACGAGCGTGTCGCAGTCCGGGCCGTTCGTGATCCACATCTTCGTGCCGTTCAGCACGTAGCGGTTGCCGCGCTTGTCCGCCCGCAGCTTCATACTGACGACGTCCGAGCCCGCGTTCGGCTCGCTCATCGCGAGCGCGCCGACGTGCTCGCCGGAGATCAGCTTCGGCAGGTACCTGCGCTTCTGCGCTTCGGTGCCGTTGCGGTGGATCTGGTTCACGCAGAGGTTCGAGTGCGCGCCGTACGACAGCCCGACCGACGCCGATGCGCGCGAGATCTCCTCCATTGCGACCATGTGCGCGGTGTAGCCGAGACCCGCGCCGCCGTATTCCTCGGCGACCGTCATCCCGAGCACGCCCAGCTCGCCGAACTTGCGCCACAGGTCCATCGGGAACTGGTCGGTGCGGTCGGTCTCGGCCGCGCGCGGCGCGATTTCCTTCGCGGCGAAATGGGCGATCGAATCGCGCAGCATCTCGATGTCTTCACCGAGCATGAAGTTCACGCCGGGCAGGTTGCTCATGTCTCCTCCGTCTCCAGGAAGTCCTTGGACGCGCCGGTTATTGAGTCTCGCTCAAATCGACGATTCCACCGGTTCATTGCCATATGCTGCGGAAATTTTCGCTAGTTTCGCGCTTGACCCGCACGATCGTCAATAGTTTTTTGAGCAACACTCAGCTATGATCGGAAGCATCGCGACGACACCCGATTCCGCAGGAAAACCCGTATGGCCGCCACTCAGAAAGCCGACCGCGCGCACGCGCCGCGCGCGCCCGCCGGACGCAAATCGCAGCAGCGCGTGCAGGACATCCTGCGCGCCGGACGCGAGATCTTCGCGGAGAAAGGCTACGAGCATGCGACCGCGGCGGAGATCGCGCAGCGAGTCGGCGTATCGGAGGCGACCGTGTTCAGCTACTTTCGCGGCAAGCGGGAGCTGTGCGCACGCGTGATCGCCGATTGGTACGACGAAATCATCGACGCGTTCGAGACCGGGATGCCGCGCGACGCGTCGGTGCGCCAGCAATTCGCATTCATCGTCCGCACGCACCTGCGGCTGATGCTCGTGAACGGCACCGGCCTGTGCGCGCTGGTGCTGTCCGAAGGGCGCGCGAAGCAGCACGCGCTCGCCGACGAGCTGACCGCCTTGCAGCGCCGCTACACGGCGCCGCTGATGGACGTGCTCGCGCGCGGACAGGCGGCGGGACAGGTGCGCGCCGACATGCCGCTCAGCCTGTTGCGCTCGATGGTGTTCGGGCCGATGGAGCACGTGCTGTGGGACGCGATCCTCGGGCATCGCAAGCTCGATACCGAAACGACGGCCGAGCAATTGATCGATCTGCTGTGGGCGGGATTGCAGCCGCCCGCGCCGCAGAACGCGGCGCTCGTGCGTTTTCGGAGCGACGTCGCGGACGCGGTGAGGCGGCTCGACGAAGCGTGCGCGCAGGCGCAACGCGGGGCAGCGGCGTGCCGCAAGGCGGGAAAGCCGGCGTAGCGGCGCGGCGCGCCGGCAAGCAGCCGCGCGGCCCCGCTCCGGCACGCTAGCGGGCAGCGGACTCCGGCAGCTTCGCGATCACCTTGATCTCGAACTGAAAGCCGTAGAGCCACGTCACGCCGATACCGGTCAGCGTCGGGTGCGGCGCATCCCCCCAGTAGTCGGCGGCGACCTTCCAGATCGCGTCGAAGCGTTCAGCGGGATCGACGACGAAGATCGTCACGTCGACGACATCGTCGAACGTGCAGCCGGCCGCCGAGAGAATCGCGTTCAGATTGCCGAACGCGAGCCTGACCTGCGCGTCCAGATCCGGCTCCGGCGAACCGTCGGGCAGGCTGCCGACCTGCCCCGACACGAAAAGAAAACCGTTGGAACGAACGGCCGGGGAATAGCGGTTTCGCTCGTACAGCGCCTGACGCTCGGGCGGAAATACGACATCACGTGCGGACATCAATCTCTTCCTTGAATGTGAATGGATCGGTTGCGAACGGCTCGACCGTCGCGATCGGCAAACCGACGCTCGACACGCGGGCGATGCATGACTGCGGGACGACATCGCCTCGCGCTGAACGAGGCGGCGCGCCGGATCGTTGCGGCCGATATCGCATCGGCGCCGTCGGTCGACCGCGCATTGCGATGGAAAGACTGTAAGGGGTCCGTCATGCCCGGATAAACAGGCAAGACGTACAATCACTGTTTGCCGCCGCCAAACAAACTCTGAAACGCTGGACGCAGGGAGCCAAAGTGGATCGCTTCGATGCTTTGCAGGCCTTTGCCCGCGTGGTCGAGGCAGGGAGCTTCACCAAGGCCGCGCAGACGCTCCACATCAGCAAGACCACCGTGACTCAGCTGGTCCAGCAACTGGAGGCGCGGCTGCGTGTCAAATTGCTGAATCGCACCACACGTCAGGTCAAGCTCACAGCCGACGGCGCCGCGTATTACGAGCGCATCGCGCGGCTGCTCGCCGACCTGGAGGATGCCGACGCCAGCCTGTCGAGCGCGTCGGCGTCGCCGAAGGGGCGTCTTCGCGTGGACGTTCCCAGCCCGTTCGCCCTCATGATTCTCGTCCCCGCGCTGCCGGCATTTCATGCGCGCTATCCGGACATACAGCTCGACATCGGCGTGAGCGACCGGATGGTGGACCTGATCGGCGATAACGTCGATTGCGTGCTGCGCGGCGGCGACCTTCCCGACTCTTCGCTGATCGCCCGTCGCATCGGCGAGCTGCGGCTCGGCGTTTACGCGGCGCCGCGTTATCTGGACGCAGCCGGCACGCCGTCCCATCCTCGCGAGCTGAACGGCACGCATCATCGGATCGTGGGCTTCCTGAGCCCACGCAGCGGCAGAGTCGCTTGCGTCGCGCTGCGGCGCGATGGCGAGCGTGGCGAGAGCATTCGGATCGAAAGCCGCTACGCGGTCGCCATCGATGACGGAAACGCGTACCTCGCGGCAGGGCTCGCGGGCCTCGGCGTTCTCTGGCTGCCGCACTATATGGCGGAGGCGCCCGTCGCGCGACGCGAGCTGGTGCCGCTATTCGACGATTGGGCACTCGAGCCCATGCCGATGTATCTCGCGTATCCGCCCAATCGGCACCTCGGCATGAAGCTGAAGGTGTTCATCGCATGGGTGGAAGAGCTGATGGCGCGACATGCGCCGATTTCCGCCGCACGAGATCGGCGACATGGCGCGGCCGGCGCACGCGATCCGCATCGCCGAGACGCATAGAACCGCATCGGCCAATTGGAACGCCACGTCCGCCGTGCCGCCGTTGGCGGCGCGCTTCGTGCGCGCATGGAAATCGCGAGACGCATCGCTCGAGCGACGGCCACGACAAGGTCGACGCGCGAAGATCGGCGGATGAAGGCACATGCCCCGCACGCTCGCGGTCTCGTGGGCCGTCGGCACGCGCTCAAAATGATCCGCCTGCCGCCGGCACGGATCGCCTCGACAGCCGACGGATCGCTCGCCCCTTCTCCCGTTAACGTTTTGTTCAAGCCGCGCAGCGCAATTCACGACGCGCCTGTCACTGGTCAAGGCTCTCGCTTCGCCAATGCGCCCGAAATCGCGCTTTATCGGTCGATTCAAATCTGCTCTTCAAAAATCGCAACCGCAATTACGCGAGACGAATATCCAATTCGCCGGGGCAAAGCGCAAACAAAATGCGGCCGAGGATTTTCATCGACAGCATTTTTGAGCGTCTCATTCGCTCCGAGACAAATCTCCACACGAACCCGGTCGACATTACAGGGTTAACCATGAGACGATCCGCGGCTCGTTAGATTTTCGTCGCTACTCGCCGTATGAATTTCCCGAAGTCGCGCGCGGCACTGGCCGCGATCCTGCTGGCGGCGTGCATGAGCGCGGGAGCGCAGCCGCTCGCCGGCTCGCCGTCGAGCGCAACGCCGGCGTCCCAAGCGACGCCCGCGCAGACACGCCCGCACACGCCACCGCCCGCCAATACCCGTCTTCATTCGCTGCCGCCTCCGAGTCTCGCGTCCCAAACGCTGTCGACACACGCGCCGCCTGACGCGAAGCCGCAGTACACGGACCCGCTGCAGCGCAATTTCGCGTTCGCGCAGGACAACGACCGACAGCAAGCGTGCGACGAGCTGGCGTCGAAAATCGACAATCTGGCGCGCCACGCGGAAGCGGCCGCGCGCTCGGCCCCGCCGGCGCTGCTCGCGCCAAGCACGATCAACAGCCCGACGCCGTGGAAAGTCCCCGCGCCGCCCGTCTACGAGCCGCCGCCGTCGCGGCCGCTGCCGTCCGCGAATGGCCGCGCGCCGTCGAACTTCGCGCCGCTTCCGTCCGGTTACTGGAGCCGTCCGTGGGCGCACAAGCCGTACCCGGCCACCGAGAAGGACGCGAAGGAACAGCGCGAGCGCAGCGAGCGGCAGATCGAGCTCGAAACCCGTTATCGCCAGTTGCACTGCCGTCCCTAGGCGCCGCGCCATCCGCGCGCGCGGCGGGCGTCACCGCGCTCATGCACGCGCGGACGCCGGCGGGTAACATGTCGTCGACCGCGGCGCGCGCAATGCGCGCCGCTCTTCTCCCG
Organism: Burkholderia sp. ABCPW 14; assembly: GCF_001523835.1. NCBI lineage: Bacteria > Pseudomonadati > Pseudomonadota > Betaproteobacteria > Burkholderiales > Burkholderiaceae > Burkholderia > Burkholderia sp. ABCPW 14. Next base: position 11,399 of record NZ_LOVS01000032.1, read on the forward strand.
ACGCCCTCGCCATGACCGCCCGACAACTGACGCCCGCCCTCGCCTCGCAATTCGCGAACCTCGCGCTCGGCCACCTGACGCGCGAATATCCGAACAAGCTCACGCATTCGCTCGCCGGCCCGGAAGACGTGCGCGGACCGCGCGCGCTGCATCCGATCTTCTACGGCAGCTACGACTGGCATTCGTGCGTGCACGGCTACTGGCTCGTCACGCGGCTGCTCGATCGCTTTGCGGACCTGCCCGAGGCGCAACAGATCGTCGCGACCGTCGACACGCACTTCACCGCCGACAACGTCGCCGGCGAAGCGGCGTACCTCGATCTGCCGCACAACCGCGGCTTCGAACGGCCGTATGGCTGGGGATGGCTGCTCGCGCTGTCCGCGCAGCTCGCGTCGATGACGTCCGAAACGGGCCGCCGCTGGTCGGCGGCGCTCGCGCCGCTGACCGGCATCTTCGTCGAGCGCTTTATCGAGTTCCTGCCGAAGGCGACCTATCCGCTGCGCGTCGGCACGCACTTCAACACCGCGTTCGCGCTATCGCTCGCGCTCGATTTCGCGCGGCAGACGCGGCATGCGGCGCTCGAAGCGCTGATCGTCGACACCGCGCGGCGCTGGCATCTGCGCGACGCGAACTGCCAGGCGTGGGAGCCGAGCGGCGACGAGTTCCTGTCGCCGGCGCTGATGGAGGCGGAGCTGATGCGGCGCGCGCTGCCGGCGGCCGAGTTCCTGACATGGTTCGACGCGTTCCTGCCGTCGCTCGCCGCGCGCGAGCCGGCGGCGCTCTTCACGCCGGCCACCGTCACCGATCGCACCGACGGCAAGATCGCGCACCTCGACGGCCTGAACCTGAGCCGCGCGTGGTGCCAGCGCTCGCTCGCGCGGGCGCTGCCGGACGGCGATCCGCGCCGGGCGGTGCTCGCCGGCGCGGCCGACACGCATCTCGCGAGCGCGCTCGCGCACGTTGCGGGCGACTACATGGGCGAACACTGGCTCGCGTCGTTCGCGCTGCTTGCGCTGGAGGCTTGACACTGGCGCGACATGCCGAACGCATGCGACGTCGGCATGCGATACGAATCCGGCGACCGAACCCTGCGACACGCAAACGCCGCGCTTCGCAACCGACGCGCGCACCACACGACGAAATGCACACCGCGCCGACGCGCTCGCCGCCAAGCCGGACGGCACGCGTGCACGCTTCGAACGCACGCGCCCTCGCCGCCCGCCCGTCGCGCATCAATGCGAAATCGCCTCGAGCGCGATCCCTTTCGTTCTCGGCCCCATCAGCCCGATCGACGCCATCACGATCGCCATCGCGCCCGCGATGAACACGAACACGCCCGGCGTGCCGAATCCCTTCAGCACGGCCGCGATCGCGAACGACGTGAAGATCGCCGAGAAGCGGCTCCACGAATAGACGAAGCCGACCGCGCGCGCCCGGATCGCGGTCGGGAACAGCTCCGCCTGATACGCGTGGAAGCTGTAGGACATGATGTTGTTCGCGAGCGTCAGGCACACGCCGAGCGCGACGAGCAGCCACGCGGCCGACGCCTGGCTGAACATCAGCCCCGAGATCATCGCCGCGCCGGCCATCGCGACGATCGCCGTCTTGCGCTCGAAGCGGTCGGCGATCGCGAGGCCGATCAGCGGCCCGATCGGCGCCGCGAGCGCGATCACGCTCGAATACATGAGGCTCGTCGTGACGGTGATCCCCTGCTTGACGAGGAGCGTCGGCACCCAGTTCGCGAAACCATAGAAGCCGACGGTCTGGAACACGTTGAAGATCGTCATCATCACCGTGCGCTTGCGGTACGGCGGCGCCCACATGTCGCGGAACCGGCCGCGCGGCGCGACCGGCTCGGCGGGCGCGGGCGGCGGCAGCGGCCGGCCGTGCTCCGCCTCGACTTTGACCTCGAGCGCGGCGAGCACGCGCTCCGCCTCGTCGAGCCGGCCTTGCTGCGCGAGCCAGCGCGGGCTCTCCGGCAACTGCCGGCGAATCCACCAGACGAAGATCGCGCCGTGCGCGCCGATCAGCACGACCCAGCGCCAGCCGTCGAGGCCGAGCGGCGCGCGCGGGACGAGCAGGTACGCGAGCAGCGCGACGACAGGCACCGCGACGAAGCCGACCGCCTGCTCGCACGCGAACGCGCGGCCACGGATCTGTTTCGGGACCAGCTCGGAGATGTATGTGCTGATCGTCACCATTTCGACGCCGAGCCCGAGCCCGACGACGAAGCGCCAGAAGTTGAGGCCCGCGGCGGTATCCTGGAACGCCATCACGATGTTCGCGGCCGTGTACCCCAGCAGGGACCACGTGAACACCGCGCGGCGGCCGAAGCGGTCGGCGAGGAAGCCGCACGCGATCGTGCCGATGAAAAGCCCGGCAAACAGCGCGGCGATGAAGCTCGCGACGCCCGTCGTGCCGAACAGGCCGTGCGTCGTCGCGGTCAGGATGCCGCTCTTCACGAGGCCGGGCGCGACGTAGCCGCTATAGAGCAGATCGTAGAGCTCGAAGAAGAAACCGAGGCTCAGCAGCGCGACCAGTTTCCAGACGCTGCGAGTGGGCGGCAGGCGGTCGAGGCGCGCCGCGATGACGCCGGCGTCGATCGTCGTCGCAAACGCCGACGCCGACGCCGACGCCGACGCGCGCGAGGCGCTTTCCGTTAAAGCCATGGCGGGAGTGTCTCCGAATGTCGTTGTGGCGAATGACGGCCGTGCGCGGCCGTTGGGGTTTCGGGCATTTTACCGGCCGGGCGGCCTGCGACCCAACGGCATCGCCGCCTCGCCCGAATCCGCTCGACGGTCGAGCGGCCCGCCCTTCCGATGCGCGCGGTGCGCGCATCTGCGCCATTCGCACGCGTCAGGCGTCGCTGCTGCGCGACGCCGCGATCAGCGCGGCGAGCGACTGCCGCTGCCGCCCTCGCGCGTCGAAATTCTCCGCGGCAAGCCACTGCCGGAAGGCCGACCGCAACGCCGGCCATTCATGATCGACGACCGAATACCACGCGGTGTCGCGCGACCGCCCCTTATAAACGACGGCCTGCCGGAACAACCCCTCGTACGTGAAGCCGTAGCGAAGCGCCGCCGCGCGCGATGGCGCGTTGAGGCTGTCGCATTTCCATTCGAAGCGGCGATAGCCGAGCTCGTCGAACACGCGTTGCATCAGCAGGAACATCGCTTCGGTGCCCGCGCACGTCTTCTGCAACAGCGGCGAATAGGCGACGAATCCGACCTCGGTCACGCCGTTCGCCCGGTCGGTCCGCATCAGCGCGCAGGTGCCGACCGCCTTGCCCGCCGCCAGATCGACGATCGCATGGTGCAGCGGATCGTCGGTTTCGGCCGCCTTCGCCAGGTACGCGCGATAGCTCGCGGCGTCCGCAAAGGGGCCGGCGCCCATGTAGGTCCAGTCGCGGCCGTCGGCGGCCGATGCATACGCCGCATGCAGGTCGTCCGCATGCCGGCTCACGTCGACCGGCTCGACCCGGCAGAACCGGCCTTGCATCGGCGTGCGCGGCGGCGCGGAACGCGGCTGCCAATCGGGCGCCGGCGCGCCGATCGGCTGCCCGAATTCGTTGGTGAAAGCGCTGTCACTCACTGGTTTGTCCCGGAACGTTGGATGGATCGCGGATTCGCGCAGAAGTCTGCTCGGAGTCTGCTCGGAGTCTGCTCGAAGGCCTCGGACCGCCGACGACGACGCAGCGACGGCGGATTCGATTGTAAAAGGCATCGACGAGACATGCCGCATCGGCGCCCGCGAACGGGGGCATCGGTCGCCGAAGTCCGTTTGCGCATCGGCGATCGGCTCACGGAATGTATCGTCAGCCCGGTCGCGATGGAAGCAGACTCGCGGGAAATCAGACCGGCCGTTCCGCTCATTGGAATGCCGCGCGTCGATGCCAAGCCGTGAAGCATGGCGGCGCGATGCGAACGGCGTCGGTGCGCGACATCGCACGTCGTCGAAGTCGCGCTTCGCATCTCGCACGACGAGCGGTGCATGACGCACTGCGAACTGCGAACCGTGAGTTGCGAGCTGTGAGCAGCAAATAGCGAACAAAGCGCGGTAAGCAGTGGGCGGTAAGCAGCGGGCAGCGGGCAGCGGGCAGCGGGCAGCGGGCAGTGGGCAGTGGGCAGTGGGCAGTGGGCAGTGGGCAGTGGGCAGCGAGCGGCAAATGACGAATGGCGAATGGCAAGCAGAAATCGTACGAAATACGCGAACCATCGAGGAATGCAAACCTGCGCCGCCGCTTGCAAGGCTCGGCTAGCATCCACTCGGACAGCCGCCGAAAGCGTGCGTGTGCTGCAAACGCGCACGCGTCAAGAAACCTACGCGGCGACCCGCATGGAACGTGGCACGGTGATGATCGGCGACGTCCCGCCGCCGTCCGCGCGAGGATGTGCGAAAACGCGAGACTTATCGAATGTCGGCTGTCGCGTTAGCCCACCCGAACCGCCGCCGAACCAACCCGGCGCGATCTGACTCGTCGATTTTTGCGCACGCCGCGTTCGGCGCACGGTTTCACGCAGGTCCCGGCAACTTCGGCCCGCCCGCAAGAAAGAAACCCGAACGGCGCGCGGCAACCGCCGCCGCTCGCCGTCCCGATCTCAAGTGCGCGCAACCGCCGGCTGCGGCGTCCGCTTCAGCGCGCCGACCGCGACCGCCGTCACGAGCGTCCCGACGACGATCGCCAGCGCATACACGCCGAGATGCGTGACGGCATTCGGAATCGGCAGCACGAAGATCCCGCCGTGCGGCACCTTCAGCTCGGCGCCCGCCGCCATCGAGATCGCGCCCGTCACCGCCGAGCCGGCGATGCACGCGGGAATCACGCGCATCGGATCGCGCGCCGCGAACGGAATCGCGCCTTCGGTGATGAACGCGATGCCGAGCACCGCGGCCGCCTTCCCCGCTTCGCGCTCCTCGGTGCCGAAGCGCTGGCGGAACAGCCAGGTCGCGAGCGCGATGCCGAGCGGCGGCGTCATTCCGGCCGCCATCGTCGCGGCCATCGGCGTGTAGACGTGGCTCGCGATCAGTCCCGCGCTGAACGCATACGCGGCCTTGTTCACCGGACCGCCCATATCGACCGCCATCATCCCGCCGAGGATCAGCCCGAGCACGACCGCGCTGCCCGCCTGCATCGAGCGCAGCCAGCCTTCGAGCGCGTGCAGCGCGGCCGCGACGGGCGAGCCGACGACGTAGATCATCAACAGCCCGACGATGAGCGTCGACAGCAGCGGAATGATCAGCACCGGCTTCAGCCCTTCGAGGTTGCGATGCAGCTTCAGATGCCGGTTGATCAGGAGCGCCGCGTAGCCCGCGAGGAAGCCCGACACGATCCCGCCGAGAAAGCCCGCATTCAGGCTCGCGGCGAGCATCCCGCCGACCATCCCCGGCGTGATGCCCGGCCGGTCGGCGATCGAGTATGCGATGTAGCCGGACAGCGCCGGCACGATCAGCGCGAACGCCGACTTCGCGCCGATCTGGAACAGCGACCACGCGAGCGTGCCCTTGTGCGCGTCGTCGAACGCGTAGATGCCGCCGAGCGCGAACGACAGCGCAATCAGCAGGCCGCCCGCGACGACGAACGGCAGCATGTACGACACGCCCGTCATCAGATGTCGATACGGGCCGCCCGCTTTCGCGGCGCGCGCCTGCTTCGCGGCCGCGACCTGATCGACGAGCGCCGACGCGCCCGCCCCGGCGCCCGCCGCCGCGCCGCCTTCGATGCGCGCCTCGACGATCGCCCGTCCGATCAGCGCCGCGCCCTTGCCGATCGCGCCCTTCGTGCCCGTCTCGTAGAGCCGCTTGCCCTTGAAGCGGCTCTTGTCGACCTGCGTGTCGGCGGCGATCACGACGAGATCCGCTTCGGCGATCTGCGCGTCGGTCAGCTTGTTCTGCGCGCCGACCGAGCCCTGCGTCTCGACGTGGATCGCATGGCCGAGCGCCTGCGCGCCTTGCGCGAGCCCCTCGGCCGCCATGAACGTATGGGCGATGCCGGTCGGGCACGACGTGATCGCGACGATCTTCAGCGGACGGGCGTCGGCCGACGCCGCAATCGGCGCGCGCGGCGCTTCGGCAACGCCGGAACGCGCCGCCGCGAGCGAGGCGGCCGGCGCGCCGCCTGCCGCTTGCGCCCCCGCTCGCGAAGCAGCCGATACCGCGCCGCCGACGGGCGCCGCGCCGTTTGCCGCCTGCGCGAACGCAGTCGCGACGGCCGCGTCGGACGCACGGCCCGCCGCGCGCGCGAGCACCGCGTCCGCGTCGCGGATCGCGTCGTCGACCGACACGCGGTGAATCGTCTTGCCCGCGAACGGCGCTTCGTCGATCGACGCCGGGTCGTCCGCCGCGATCAGCACGGCGCTCGCCGCGCCGATCTGGTCGGCGGACAACGGTGTCTGCACGCCGAGCGCGCTGCGCGTTTCGAGCGCGAGCGCGATGCCGCGCGCCTGCGCCGCGCGGTTCAGCGCGTGGGCGGCGAAGGTCGGCGCGGCCGTCCGCGCCGGCGCCGCCACGAGTCCGATCAATTTTTCCATGTGTGTCTCCGGCCTGCCGGCTTATGAATGAACGACGCCGTCCGCCACGGCGGCCAGCGTGAAAGTCTCGACTTCGACCTGCGCGGCGAGCGCGTCGAGCGTCGCGCGATCGGGCAAATGCGGGCCGACGCGCGCGAGCTTCGCGGCCGCGAACGCGGTCGCGCGACGACCCGCGTCGCCCCACGCGCGCGCTTCGGTCAGGCTCGCGACGAGCCCGGCGACGAACGCATCGCCCGCGCCGACCGTGCTCGCGACGGGCACGCGCGGCGGCGTCGCGCGGAAGATCCGATAGATGGCCGGATGCGGGGCGGCGCGTTGCGGCGAGGGCGGCGCGTCTGCGGTTGTCGATGTCGATGCGGGCGACGTCGATGCGGGTGATACGGGCGATGCGGGTGATACGGGCGATGCGGGTGATACGGGTGATACGGGCGATGTGGGCGATGCGGGCGATGTGGGCGATGTGGGCGATGCCGAACGTACCGTCGACGACGGCCGCCCGTCGGCCCCCGGCGATGTGGTCGAAGATGCGAGCGCGTCCACGGTCTCCACAGTCGCCAGCTTCGACGACTGGGTCGCATCGAACGTCCGCGATCCGACCGATGCCTTCGATGCCTTCGATGCCGCTGATACTTCCGATACTTCCGATACTTCCGATACTTCCGTTACTTCCGTTACTTCCGTTACTTCCGTTACTTCCGTTACTTCCGTTACTTCCGTTACTTCCGTTACTTCCGTTGCTTCCGTTGCTTCCGTTGCTTCCGTTGCTTCCGTTGCTTCCGTTGCTTCCGTTGCTTCCGTTGCTTCCGTTGCTTCCGTTGCTTCCAACGCCTCCGACGCTCCCCAAGCCCCCGCCCCGACATCCGCCGCGACACCCAACGCGCCCTTCGCGCCAAGCGACACGACGACATACGCGATCCCGCGCGCGGCAAGCTCGCACGCGGCCTGCACGATCGCGTCGTCGTCGCGCAACGCGCGGCCGAGCGCCGCTTCGAGTTCCGCGAGATTCGGCTTCACGAGATCCGGCAACTCGCGCGGATCATCGGCCGCGAGCGCATCGGCGAGCGGCGCGCCGCTCGTGTCGAGCGCGACGCGCGCGCCCGCGCCGTGCAGCGCGCGCGTCGCGCGCCGGTAGAACGACGCGTCGACGCCCGGCGGCAGGCTGCCCGCGAGCACGAGCCAGCGGCCGGGCGCCGCGAGCTCGATCATCCGGCGCTCGAGCGCCGCGACGTCGGCGAGCGTCGGCCGCGACGTCGCGAGATTGATGTCGGTCGTCTCGCCGCGCGCCGGATCGACGAGCTTCACGTTGATCCGCGTGCGCCCCGCGATCCGCACGAAGCGGTCCGCGATCTGCTTGTCGGCGAACATCGCGTCGAACGCCGCGCTGTCGGCCGCGCCGAGCAGCCCGGTCGCGATCGTCGCGATCCCGTAGTCGGCGAGGCAGCCGGCGACGTTCACGCCCTTGCCGCCCGCGTTGAATTCGAGCGACTCCGCGCGGTTCACGTCGCCGAGCGTCAGGTTCGACACGCGCACGGTCTGGTCGAGCGCCGGATTCGGCGTCACGGTCACGACGGTCGTCATGCGGCCACCCGGATCTCGGCCGAATCGAGCGCGCGCACCGCATCGACGTCCGCGCAGTCGAGCGCGCGCAGCGCGAGCGCCTGCAGCGCGTCGAGCCGCGCGCCGCGCAGCCGCGTCTTCACCGCGGCGACGTCGCGCGCGCTCATCGACAGCTCGTCGACGCCCAGGCCCGCGAGAATCGACGCGCCGAGCGGATCGCCCGCGAGCCCGCCGCACACGCCGACCCACTTGCGATGACGGCGCGCGCCGTCGACCGTCTGCCTGATCATCCGCAGCACGGCCGGATGCAGGCTTTCGGCGAGCCGCGCGAGCTCCGGATGCTCGCGGTCGATCGCGAGCACATATTGCGTCAAGTCGTTCGTGCCGATCGAGAAGAAGTCGACGACCTGCGCGAAATGATCGGCGAGCGCGGCGGCCGACGGCGTCTCGACCATGATGCCGAGCGGCACCTTCGGCGCGTCGAGCTCCGCGCGCACCGTCTCGGCGAGCGCGATCGCCTCGCGCGCCTCGTCGAGCGTCGACACCATCGGGAACATGATCGACAGCGGCCCTTCCTTCGCCGCGCGATAAAGCGCGCGAAGCTGCGGCACGAACAGGTCGGGACGCCGCAGGCACAGGCGCAGCCCGCGCACGCCGAGGAACGGATTCGATTCGTGCGGCAGGTTCAGATACGGCACCTGCTTGTCGCCGCCGATGTCGAGCGTGCGGATGATGAGACGCCGGCCGCCGCTCGCGTCGACCATCTGCTTGTAGCACGCGTATTGCTCGTCCTCGTCGGGCGCGTCGCGGCGCTCGAGGAACAGGAACTCGGTGCGCATCAGGCCGACGCCGTCCGCGCCCTGCGCGAGCGCGTCGGCGACCTGGCCCGGCCGCGTGATGTTCGCGCCGATCTCGAGCACGTGGCCGTCGAGCGTCGCCGCGGGCAGCGCGCGGTTCGCGCTCGCACGCCGCCGCTCCTCGAGCAGGCGCTGCTCGACCTGGCGCGCACGCTCGGCGTCGCGCGCCGACACGCCGACGTACAGCCGCCCCGCGTTGCCGTCGAGCACCGCGCGCGCGCCGTCGGCAACCTCCATCAGCCTCGCGCCGCACGCGACCGACGCCGGCACGCCGAGCGTGCGCGCGAGGATCGCCGTGTGCGATGTCGGGCCGCCCGCGACCGTGCAGAAACCGAGTGTCACGGCCGGGTCGAGCCGCGCGGTATCGGACGGCGTCAGGTCTTCGGCGATCAGGATCGACGGCGCGTTTGCGTCGCCGCTGCCGCCCGTCGCGTCGCCCGCGCCCGTTTCGCCGAGATGCCGCAGCACGCGCTGCGCGACGTCGCGCAGGTCGGTCGCGCGCGCGGCGAGAAGCGGATCGGGCAGCGCGGCGAGCCGTTCGGCCCGCGCTTCGGCGGCCTGATGCCACGCCCACGCGAGCCCGTGCCCGTCGACGATCAGTCGCGCGGTCTCGCCGAGCAGTTCGGCGTCGTTCAGCAGCTCGCGCTGCGCGACGAAGATATCGCCTTCGGCCGCGCCGAGCCGCAACGCGGTCTCGCGCGCGAGCGCGTCGAGCTCGGCAGCGGTCTCGACCAGCGCCTGGTCGAGACGATGCGTCGCGTCGAGCGTGTCGCCCGGCCTGTCTTCGATGTCGACGCGCGTCGCGCGCAGCACGCGCACCGGCCCCGTCACGAGGCCCGGCCCCGCGCCGATCCCCTCGATCGCGGTCGCCGGGTCCTCCGGCGTCCACAGCGCGGGCTGCACGCTCTGCCGGCGCGCCTGTGCGGCCGCCGCGCGCGCATGCTCCCCGGCGGCGAGCGCTTCGATCGTGCGTGCGAGCGCCGCGAGCGCGTCGGCCGCGTCGGCGCCCTGCGCGGACACGACGAGCCGCGCCTGCGGGGTCGCACCGAGCTGCAGCAGGCTGACGAGGCTCTTCGGATCGGCGGCGACGTCGCCATGGCGCACGCGCAGCGCCGCCTGATACCGCTTCGCGGTCGCGACCCATGCGCTCGCGGGCCGCGCGTGCAGGCCGTGCGGGTAGTCGAGGAGCACGTCGACCTTGTGCGCGTAGTCGGCGGGCGTCGCCTCGACGACGGCCGCCGCTGTGCCGGCGGCGTCTGCCGCGCGCGCGGCGCTCGCGCCGTTCAGCGCATCGACGATCGCTTGCGGATCGCGCGCGGCGAGCAGCCGCTCGAGCTGCGGCGGATCGCCGATCAGCCGGGTCAGGCGCTGCAACAGCGCGATGTGTTCGTCGGACTGCGCGGCGATCGCGACGATAAGACGCGCGCGCTCGCCGCCCTGCCACTCGACGCCGTCCGGCACCTGCAGCACCGCGACGCCCGTGCGGCGGATCAGATGGCGATCCGCCTGCAACCCGTGCGGAATCGCGACGCCGCTGCCGAGATACGTGTTCGACACGGTCTCGCGGCCGTGCAGGCTGTCGACGTAACCGGGCTCGATGACGCCCGCCGCGACGAGCAGCGCGCCGGCCTGGCCGATCGCATCGTGTTTCGAGGCGGCCTTCGCGCCGAGCCGGACGAGTTCCGCGGTGAGCAACGGCGGCATCGCGTCTCCTGAGATGAGTCGTTGGAATGTGCGTATTGAAATCGATACCACTTTCACCGTCAAGCGTTCCCCGATTTCCGGAAACCGCGTGAAATGTGCGGCAACCCTCGTTAGAATAGGCAAACGGCCTGTCCACGGGCGGCGGCGGCGCATGCGCCGGGCTGTGTTTCCGTCACCCGGATTCAGGGTAAATACCGATCTGAAAAGAAATCGATTCCAGTTGCCATGGCGTTACGAATCAAGGATGTCGCGGAAGCGGCGGGCGTATCGGTCACGACGGTCTCGCGCGTGCTGTCGAACAACGGCCCGGTGCGCGACACCGTGCGCCGGCGCGTGCTCGAGGTGATCGAGCGGCTCGATTACCGGCCGAACGCGGCCGCTCGCCGGCTGCGCTCGGGCGATACCGCGACAATCGGCCTCATCGTCTCCGACGTGCGCAACCCGTTCTTCACCGAGGTGAGCCGCGCGGTCGAAGACGCCGCGTATGCGCAAGGGATGCGCGTGATCCTCTGCAACACCGACGAAAATCCGGAAAAGGAAGCGATGTATCTGCGATTGATGGAAAGCGAGCGGGTGACGGGCGTCATCTATTCGCCGACGTACGACGCCGCGCGGCATTTCGATGCGCGCGCGCACGCGTTTCCGGTCGTGATGATCGACCGCGCGGGGCCGGCGGGCGTGGCCGATGCGATCACGCTCGATAACCGCGACGCGGCGACACGGCTCGTCGAGCATCTCGTCGAGCGCGGCTACCGGCGCGTCGCGGGATTGTTCGGCAACGCGAGCACGACCGGCCGCGAACGACATGCGGCGTTCGTCGACGCGCTGCGCCGCCACGCGCTGCCGGCCGAAGCGGAGTTCGTCGATCCGCATCCGCAGGCCGCGCATGCGCGCGTGCGCGCATGGCTCGCGGGCAACCCGGCCGCGCGGCCCGACGCGATCGTCGCGAGCAACGGCCTGCTGCTGCTCGGCGCGTATCGCGCGCTGCGCGAGCACGGCGCGCGCGTGCCGGACGATGTCGCGCTCGCGGGCTTCGACAACGACGCGTGGACGGATCTCGTCACGCCCGGCGTGACGGTGATCGCGCAACCCGTCTACGAAATCGGCAAGAACGCGATGCAGTTGCTGACGCAACGGCTCGCCGACCCGGCGATGTCCGCGCGCACGCTGGTCCTGCCTGGGGAGTTGATCGTGCGGGGCTCGACTGCGGCGCGGGCCGACGCGTAAGCGCCCAGCACGCCGGAGCAGCGCCTGCCCGCGGCCCGGTGCGGCAAAGCCGATGAGCCGCAGCCTTCTTACGCGCCGGCCGTTCGTGAACCATGTTCGGCGCCGTTCGCGCATCGATGCGATTGCATGCCGCGCTCGCCGCGCGTCTTGTCCGGGCAACGACGACGCATGACGGAATCAAAACTCGAGGCGCACTGGCGTGAAATGGCGGATTCCGCCCGCCGCCGTCAAAAATACCCATCGCCAAAAAATGTCAAGCTAACAAAAATGGTGGGTATTCGCCACTGAATAAATCCTACTCTTTAGTCGAGAGATGATCGGCACGGCTCTCACATTCAAATTAATTCCGTGCTATTCGAGGAGCCACAAAATGAGCCAATTTGTCGATGTCCTGGAGGAAATGCGCACGCACTACAAATCCTCACTCGGTCAAACGTCGCCTCGTCGCTATGCCGCATCGCAGCATCTTGCTTCTTATTTCACTGCAGCGCAGGAATCTTCCGCGGAGCTTTCGGCGCAGGAAAACGACTTGCTGAAGGGGCTGCAAATCGACGCTCAATCGTCGGGACAGGAAGAAGCGAGCGGAATCGAGACCGGTATCGTCGACGCAACCGAAGCGCTGAAGAGTTCCGGAGCGTCTCCCACTTCCGTCGAAGAATTCAAAAAGAAGATGGAAGACCAGAGAAAAAAGGCGAAGGAGGATTCCAACACGAGAATCGACAAGATTTTCGACACGGCGATAAAAATCGGACTGGAACACCCTGAACTTCAGCACCCCATCGTTGCCTTGATGGATACGATCGGCAACTTCTTCAACGATCTTTTCAACAAGATTGCGGATTTCATCGTGGGCGTCGTAAGAGATGTCGTCGCGTGGCTCAAGAACGCCTGGGACAGCATCACGAGTACGTTCAAGGGAATCGCGGGATGGATTTCCAGCTGGTTCTGATGCCCCGCACCACCGTTTGCCGATCCGCTTTCGCGCCGAGCGCCGGACTCGACGAAATACGACATGCCGTCGGCCTTCGTTACCGGGCCGCAATCCCGGCAATCGCTCGCCGAATGCATGCGGCGGCCTGACATAAGTGGCCGCGAGCAGCGACGATCGGAATCGGCGCGGTGCCGCGGTGCCGGAATCGCGACAGGAAAAAGGCTCGGAATCGGCCCCGAGCCTTTTTCATCGGGCGGCGCGCAAGCGGACCGCACGCACGCCCTTCCGAACGGCCGTGCTGCCGCTTACACGTCGGACTTCACGCCCTGCGCGGGCGGCAATAATGCCTTCCCCGAATCGCTTGCCTGATGCGAAGCGCGCACCTGCACTCGAATCGACGTCGCGCCGGCGGCCATCTCACGCGTCCCTCGCGCGATCGTCGCCGAGCGCCAGCCCGTCGACCATCGCCTGAACTCCGTCCACCCCGCCCGGCGCCGGCGAGCGCAACGTGAGCGACGCGCCCGCGCCCTTCGCGATCGCCTCGACGATCGCGAGCCCGAGGCCCGCGCCCTTCGCCGTCGTCGCGCCGCGCTCGAACGGCTTCGTCAGACGCCCGAGCTCGGCGGCCGCCAGCACCGGCCCGCGATTCGTCACGCTGAGCGTACCCGCCGCCGACAGCGCGACCTGCACCGGCTCCGCCGCCGCGCCGTGCTTGAGCGCGTTCTCGACCAGATTGCGCACAACGATCGCAAACGCGTCCGGATCGATCCGCGACGTCACGGCCGCGTCGGGCAGATCGAGCGCGATCGCGCGATCGCGCGCGACGCGCCGGAAATCGTCGACGACGAGCGACAGCACCGGCCGCAGATCCTGCGGCGTATCCGCGAGCACTCGCCCGTCTTCGGCCTTCGCGAGTTGCATCAACTGCTCGCTGACCCGCGACAGCGTGTGCAGCGCCCCCTCGACCCGCTCCGCGCGCTCGCGCAGCGGCTCGGACGGCGCTTCGGCGATCAGCCGCTGCGTCTGCGCGAGCGCCGCGGCGATCGGCGTGCGCAGTTCGTGCGCGCTGTTCGCGGTGAAGCTGCGCTCGGCGGCGAGCGCGCGATCGAGGCGCGCCATCAGCTCGGTGACCGCGTCCGCGACAGGCGCGATCTCGGTCGGCAGCCCGCCCTTGTCGAGCGGCGTCAGATCGTTGCGGCCGCGCGCGGCGATCGCGTCGCAGAAACGCCGGATCGGCGTCAGGCCGGAGCGCACGATCAGCCAGATCCCGAACAGGCCGACCGGTAAAAACAAGGCGAGCGGCCTGACGACCGCGAATGCCGCCTGCACTTCCGCGAGCCGGCGCGTCGCGAGCGGCTCCGCGATCAGCAGCGTGACCGTGCCCTGCAACACCGTCTCCGCGTAGATCCGATGCGTCGCGGTACGGGCGAAGCCCGCTTTCAGATACTTCGGAAAAATCGACGCATCCGCGTCGTGCGACCGTAGCAGCAGCTTGCCGGTCTCGTCGCGCACGACGTACGTCAGCAGTTCGTCGTGCGGACGGACCGCCGCGATGCGGCCACTGTCGCCGCCGTCGCCTTCGTCGCCATCCGAGTCGCGCCCGACGATGTCCATCACGGCGAGCGGCAGCAGCCGCTGCGCGGTCTCCTGCAGCGCGCTGTCGGACATCTGCTCGGCCTCGGCGCGCAACACATAGAACGCGGCCGTCCCGGCCGCGAGCGACAACACGGCGAAGCCCGCCACCAGCGCCGCCGCGAGCCGTCCCTGCAGGCTGCGCAGCATCGCTAGTCCCGCCTCAGGCGGTAGCCGAGGCCGCGCACGGTCTCGATCATGTCGGCGCCGAGCTTCTTGCGCAGGCGGCTCACGTGAACTTCGATCGTGTTGCTCCCGACTTCGTCGCTGAATGAATACAGCCGCTCTTCGAGCTGCGATTTCGACAGGATCATCCCCGGATGCTGAATCAACGTTTCGAGCAGCGCCCATTCGCTCGCGGTCAGGTCAATCCGCGCGCCGCCGCGCATCACGCTGCGCGCGGCGGTGTCGATCGCGAGCTCGCCGAGCGTCACGAGCGGATTCGGATTGCCCGAATAGCGGCGCGCGACCGCGCTCACGCGCGCGGACAGCTCGGACAGGTCGAACGGCTTCACGAGATAGTCGTCAGCGCCGGCGTTCAGCCCGGCGATCCGGTTCGCGACCTGATCGAGCGCGGTCAGGATGATGACGGGCACCGTCGAGCCGCCCGCGCGCAGCTCGCGCAGAAAATCGAGCCCGCGGCCGTCGGGCAGCAGCAGATCGAGCAGGATCAGATCGTAAGTCGCGACTGCGACGTGCCGCCGCGCGTCGGCGAGGTTGCCGACGAAGTCGGTCGGATGCCCGTCCTTCTCGATCTGGACGCGGACGGCCTCGCCAAGCCACGGATCGTCTTCGACGAGCAGCACTCTCATGCGCGTGTCCTGATGAATGAGTGGCGCGACGCTGCCACGCGAACCTGAAGCGAACATGAAGAAAATGCTCCGCGCCCGCAAGCTTCGCTTCAGGTACCGAGCGCATTGTAGAGCCCAACGATCCGGACAGGAGATATCACGCAATGAAAACCCCGCGACTGATCAAGGGCTTGGCACTCGCATCGCTCGCGTCGCTCGTGCTCGTCGGTGCGGTCGGCATCCGTGCGGCGATGGCGGACGACGGCGACGACTGCCGCGCGCCGCTCGCCGACTGGAAGCCGCGCGACGCGGTGCGCGCGATGGCGCAGCAGAAAGGCTGGCGCATCGACAAGCTGAAGGCCGACGACGGCTGCTACGAAATCAAGGGCCACGACGCTGACGGCAAGCGCTTCAAGGCGAAGCTCGATCCCGTGACGCTCGACGTCTTGCGGATGAAGCGCGAAGGCGACCGTGAGCGCGCGCGCGGCCACGACGATGACGGCGGCCACGGCCGCGCGCCGGGCGCGCGCCCCCGCGAACGGACCGCCGGCGGGCGCGCCGCCGGGCGGCGTGCTGAAGCCGGGCGCGAAGCCCGACGTGCAGATTCGCTGAGTCACGGCGCGGCGCTGCCGTGCCTCAGCGCCGACGCGCCTCCGCTACGCCGCGCCGGCGGTCCGACCGATCGCCGATCGACGGCCGCCGACGGAGCAGGCATCCGGCTCGCCTTGCGCGGCCGCGAATGACCGCATGCAGTCGTTAAGCGGCGGCGAAGGGCAACGAAGCGGGATATGCCGCAGCGGATGCGGCACATACGACCGGCATGACCGATTGCCGAACGCCGGCCGGCGACCCGGCGGGCGGCCGGCTCGGCCGCGAATGACCGCGCCCGGTCGTGAAGCGGCGGCAAAAGCCCGCGAATTTGAGATGTGCAGCGACGGATGCGGATCGTGCGGCCGGCACGGCCGGATATAGCGTCCGCCTGCCCCCATCGCAAGGCCGGCGTCGCGTCAGCAAAGCCGGCCCGAACCGGCACCCGGACGACGCACGCAACCGGCTCATCGCCACCCGCGCCGCCGCCCTCACCGAAACCAGGAGAACCCAGATGAAACACGCATTGCCGATCGCGGCGCTCGCAGGCGCGCTCGCCGCGCCGTCGCTCGCTTCCGCGCGCCAGGTCACGTTCGAGACGCAGCTCGCCAATTACGGCGGCGACGGCGCGTACATCGTCCTGTACGTCACCGATCGCGCGGGCCGCTACCAGGGCACGCTGTGGATGGCCGGCCGCCAGACGAAGTACTACCGGCACCTGCGCGACTGGTATCGCGCGACAGGCGGATCGGCGCGGCTCGACGGCATCACGGGCGCGAGCGTCGGCGCGGGCAAGACGCTGCGCGCGACACTCGACGTCGCCGACGCGCTGCTCGACGCCGGCTACGAAATCCACATCGACACGGCCGTCGAGGACATGAACGAGAACGCGTCGGAAGTCGTCGTGCCGTTGACCTCGGCGGGCGCCGGCAAGGCGGTCAAGGGCCGCGGTTACGTGAAGTCGTTCCGCTATTCGCTGTAACACAAAGACAAGAGGCATCACCATGCTGCGCAAGCTTCATTCGATTCCCGGCCTGATCGCCGCCGCGCTCTTGATCGTCGTCACGCTGACGGGCACGGCGCTGTCCATCCAGCCCGCGCTCGAGCGCGCGGCCGTCGCCCGCATGCCCGACGCGCCGCTCGACGTCGCGACGCTCGCCGGCCGCGTGAGCGCGCAAGTGACCGGCGTCGAGAAGCTCACGCGCCGGCCGTCCGGCGAGATCGTCGCGTATTACGCGGCCGCCGACGGGCAGCGCGCGTCGATCGTCGATCCGTCGACGGGCACGCCGGTCGCCGATTATCGGCCGTCGCCCGTCGTGCGCTGGCTGACGAATTTGCACCGCAAGCTCCTGCTCGGCGACACGGGGCGGTTCGCGACAGGCGTGACCGCCGCCGCGATGCTGTTCATCGCGCTGTCCGGGCTCGCGCTGCTCGCGCGCCGGATGGGCGGCTGGCGGCGCCTGCCCGGCCGGATTCGCGGCGACGGATTGCAGCGGTTGCACAACGAGACCGCGCGCGTCGCGCTCGCGGGACTCGTGCTGTCGGCGCTCACGGGGCTCGTGCTGTCGCTGACGACATTCGGCGCGATCCCCAAGCGCGGCGCGGCGTCGGCGCCCGCGCTCGATGCGGGTTCAGGCATCGCCGTCGCCCCCGCGAACACGACGATGCCCGTCGCGCAGATGGCGGCGCTGCGCGCGACCGACGTATCGACGCTGCGCCAACTGACGTTTCCCGCGCCGGACGATCCGCGCGGCGTCATCGAATTGAAGACGACCAACGGCGCCGGCTTCGTCGATCCGTCGACGGGCGCCTCGCTTGCCTACCAGCCCGCCGACGGCTGGCAGCGCCTGCACGCTATCGTGAAGATGCTGCATACGGGCGAAGGATTGTGGTGGCTCGGGCTCGTGCTGGGCGCATCGTCGCTGTCGACGCCGCTCCTCGCGGTGACGGGCGTGATGCTGTGGGCGCGCCGGCGTCGCGCGCAGCCGAAGCTCGCAGGCAGCGCGTCGGCGCGCGACGCGGACACCGTGCTGCTCGTCGGCAGCGAAGGCAACAGCACGTGGGGCTTCGCGTCCGCGCTGCACGCGGCGCTCGTGCAGGCGGGCCTGCGCGCGCACGTCGCATCGATGAACGACGTCGCCCGCGACTACCGCCGCGCGCGACGCGTGCTCGTGCTGAGCGCGACCTATGGCGACGGCGACGCGCCGGGCAGCGCGCAGCAGTTCCTGTTGAAACTCGCGCGGCTGTCGGCGGCGCAACCGGTCTCGTTCGCGGTGCTCGGCTTCGGCGACCGCCAGTTTCCGCGTTTTTGCGGCTACGCGCGAAACGTCCACGACGCGCTCGCCGCAAAGTGCATGACGCCGTTGCTCGATCTCGGCACGGTCGACCGGCAGTCGGAGCACGAATTCCGCGCGTGGTGCACGCGGCTCGGCGACGCGCTCGGGCTCGCGCTCGACATCCGCTACACGCCGACGCTGCCGCGCACGATGCCGCTCACGCTCGTCGCGCGCGACGACTACGGCGCCGATCCGCAGACCGTGACGTCGGTGTTGCGCTTCGCCCCCGCGGAGCGAGCCGGGCACGCCGGCCGCCCGCCCGTGCGATGGGCCCCGTTCGCAACACGGCGGCTGCCGCCGTTCGAGACCGGCGATCTACTCGGCGTCGTGCCGCCGGGCGGGACGTCGCCGCGCTACTACTCGCTCGCGAGCGCGTCGTCGGACGGCGTCGTCGAGATCTGCGTGCGGCGCCATCCGAACGGCGCATGCTCGAGCTACCTGACCGGCCTGCAACCGGGTGACACGATCGACGCGTTCATTCGGGCGCATGCAAGCTTCCGGCCGCACGCGGGCGACGCGCCCGTGATCCTGATCGGCGCGGGCACCGGCATCGGTCCGCTGATCGGCTTCATCCGGCACAACGCGGCGCGCCGCCCGATGCATCTGTACTTCGGCGCACGCAACGCGGACGACGGCTTCCCGTATCGCGACGAGCTCGACGGCCTCGTCCGCGACTGCCGGCTGCGCGCGCTGACGACCGCGTTCTCGCGCGCGGAGCGGCAGGCCTACGTTCAGGACCGGCTCGTTGCCGACGCGCGTCACCTGCGCGATCTCGTCGCACACGGCGCGCAGATCATGGTGTGCGGCGGCCGCGCGATGGCCGATGGCGTCGCGCATGTGTGGGAGCGCATCCTGGCGGACTCCGGCTCGTCCGTCGCGCAACTGAAGACGCAGGGGCGCTATGTCGAAGACGTCTATTGAATGGTCGCCCGGCGCGCGGCGGAATCGCTGCCGCGTAAGCGGCGCGACGATGGGCACCCGCTACGGCGCGCAGTTCCACGCGCCGCCGACGGCCGACCCGAAGGCGATCGCCGCGGCGCTCGACGCGGCGGTGCGCGCGGTCGACGCGCAAATGTCGAACTGGAAGGCGGACTCGGACCTGTCGCGGCTCAATCGCGCCACGCCCGGCCGCTGGATGCCGGTTTGCGCGAACCTCGCGACGGTGCTCGTGCGCGCGCAGGAAATCGGCCGCGAAACGGACAACGCGTTCAATATCGGCGTCGGCGCGCTGGTCGATGCATGGGGGTTCGGGCCGGGAGCCGCGGCGTGCGAACAAGCAGCGAGCTCGGCCGAGGCGGCGAGCGTGCCGAACGCGACCGACGCACGCCGCGCATCGGACATCGGCAGCGCATCGCCGTCGCCGTGCCGCCCGATCGACGAACTGCTCGAAGTCGACGCCGCGCGTGGCCGCGCACGCCGGCTCGCGAACGTCGCATTCGATCTGTGCGGGATCGCGAAAGGCTTCGGCGTGGATGCGCTCGCGCGCGTGCTCGATCACCACGGCATCGGCGCGTGGCTCGTCGGCATCGACGGCGAGCTGCGCGCGCGCGGATGCAAACCGGACGGCTCGCCGTGGGCGATCGCGCTCGAAGCCCCCGATTACGACCGGCGCGGCGCGATGGGCGCGATCGATCTCGTCGACGCGGCCATCGCGACGTCCGGCGATTACCGGCACTGGGCCGACGTCGGCGGCGAGCGCATTTCGCACACGATGGACCCGCGCGCGGGCGCGCCGCTGCGCGGCGGCATCGCGTCGGTCACGGTCGTCGCGCGAACCTGCACCGACGCGGACGCATACGCGACCGCGCTGATGGTGCTCGGCGAACGGGCGGGACGCGCGCATGCCGAACGCCACGGGCTCGACGCGCTTTTCGTCGTGCGCGACGGCGACGCGCTCCGCACGATCGGCTGCGGCTCTTTCGCGAGCGCGCGGCAGGCGAGAAGCTGACCGCGAGCGCGCCCTTCCGAACGGCCGTGCTGCCGCTTACACGTCGAACTTCACGCCCTGCGCGAGCGGCAATTCGCGGCTGTAGTTGATCGTGTTCGTCGCGCGGCGCATGTAGCTCTTCCACGCGTCCGAGCCCGATTCTCGACCGCCGCCCGTCTCCTTTTCACCGCCGAACGCGCCACCGATCTCCGCGCCGCTCGTGCCGATGTTCACGTTGACAATCCCGCAATCGCTGCCCGCCGCCGACATGAACTGCTCGGCTTCGCGCACATCGTTCGTGAAAATCGCCGACGACAGCCCTTGCGGCACGCCGTTGTGGATCGCGAGCGCATCGCCGAAGTCGTCGTAGACGAGCACGTAGAGAATCGGCGCGAACGTCTCGCGCGTGACGACGGCCGTCTGCTTCGGCATCCGCACGAGCGCCGGGCGCACGTAGTACGCGTCCGCATGGCCCACGTCGACGCGCTCGCCGCCCTTCACATCGCCGCCCTGCTCGCGCGCATCGGCGAGCGCCTTTTGCATCGCGTCGAATGCCGCGCGGTCGATCAGTGGGCCGACCAGCGTGCCCGTCTCGAGCGGATCGCCGACCTTCACCGATGCGAACGCCTTCTCGAGGCGCGGCAGCAGTTGATCGGCGACGCCGCGATGCACGATCAGCCGGCGCAGCGTCGTGCAGCGCTGGCCCGCGGTGCCGACTGACGCGAACGTGACCGCGCGCACGACGAGATCGAGATCCGCGCTCGGCGCGACGATCATCCCGTTGTTGCCGCCGAGCTCGAGGATGCTGCGCGCGAGGCGCCGGCTCAGCACCTGCGCGACCTCGATGCCCATCCGCACACTGCCCGTCGCGGACACGAGCGGCACCTTCGGCGAAGCGGCGAGCGCCTCGCCGACGTCGCGGCCGCCGAGCACGAGCTGATGCAGCCCTTCCGGCACGACGCCCGGATGCGTCTTGTCGAATGCGCGCACCGCCTTCGCGAACAGCGCATGGCAAGCAATCGCGGTGAGCGGCGTCTTCTCGGACGGCTTCCAGACGACCGGATCGCCGCAGACGAACGCGAGCGCCGCGTTCCACGACCACACGGCGACCGGGAAATTGAACGCGGAGATCACGCCGCACACGCCGAGCGGATGCCAGGTTTCCATCATCCGGTGGCCGGGGCGCTCGGACGCGATCGTCAGGCCATACAACTGCCGCGACAGGCCGACCGCGAAATCGCAGATGTCGATCATCTCCTGCACTTCGCCGAGGCCCTCGGACGCGATCTTGCCCGCTTCGAGCGTGACGAGCCGGCCGAGCGCCGCCTTGTGCTCGCGCAGCACGTTGCCGAACACGCGTACGAGCTCGCCGCGCACGGGCGCGGGCACCGTGCGCCACTTGAGGAACGCTTGATGCGCGGCGTCGATCTTGCGCTCGGTTTCGGCCGGGCTGTCGGCGGCGAGCGTCGCGAGCGTCGCGCCGTCGACGGGCGACCGGGCGGTCAGCGCGCTGCCTTGCCAGCCGGCCAGATCGACGTCGAGCGCGGCGAGAATGTCGTTGAATTGCATCGCTTCCTCTTCAGAACGGAATCAGGTTGATCGGTGCGGCGTCGCCGCCGAGAATGAATCGATTGGACCGCGTTCGCGCGCCGCATGCAAGCGGCCTGGCCGTTCGGCCTAGCGGTCCGCCGCGAGCGCCGCGCGCAGCCGGCGCACGCCCTCGAAGATCTCCGCCTCGCCCGGTGCGGCGAACGACAGCCGCAGGCTGCTCGCGTCCGCGTCGCGCGCGTAGAACGCCGCGCCCGGCACGTACATCACGTTGTGCGCGAGCGCGCGCTTGAGCGCCTCCGCGGCGTCGCGGCCGCCCGTCAGGCGCGCCCACACGAACATGCCGCCCGCCGGCTCGCGCCACTCGACTTCGTCCGGCACGAATTGCCGCAGCGCACTGACGAGCGCGCGGCAGCGGCTCCCGTAAGTCTGCGCGATCGTGCGCAGATGCGCAGCGAGCCGGCCGCTTTCCAGATAGCGCCGGATCGCCTCCTGCGCGATCGGCGCGGTGCACAAATCGCTCGTCTGCTTCGCGACCGTCATCCGGCGCGCGATCGCGGCGGGCGCGACCGCCCAGCCGATCCGCAAGCCCGGCGCAACGATCTTCGACAGGCTGCCGAGGTAGACGGTCCAGTCTTCGGCGCCGTCGTGCGCGAGCACCGGCTTCACCGGCTCGCCGGAGAAGCGCAGGTCCGCATACGGGTCGTCTTCGACGAGCACGAATTGCGCGGCGGCCGCGAGCGCGGCGAGCGCCGCGCGGCGCGCCGGCGGCAGCGTCGCGCCCGTCGGGTTCGCGAACGTCGGCACCGTGTACAGCAGCTTCGGGCGACGCTCGCTCGCGGGCCACGCGGCGAGCTGCGCGGCGAGCGCGTCGGAATCGACGCCGTCGCCGTCGGTGCGCACCGGCACGAGCCTCGCGCCCGCGAGCCGCAACGCCTGCAGCGCGGCCGGATACGCGGGCGCCTCGACGAGCGCGACGTCGCCCGGCTCGATCAGCGTGCGCACGAGCAGGTCGAAACCTTGCTGCGAGCCCGTCGTGACGAGCACCTGCGAAGCGTCGCACGTCACACCGCGCGCGCTCGCCATCCAGTCCGCGAGCGCGCGGCGCAGGCCCGGCTGGCCCGCCGTGTCGCCGTATTGCAGGCACGCGAGCGGATCGTCGCGGGTCGCGTCCGCGAACGCGGCCGCGATGCCTTCGCGATCGAACAGGTCGGCGGACGGATAGCCGCCCGCGAACGAGATCATGCCCGGCTTGCCGACGTGCTTGAACAGCTCGCGGATCGGCGAGCCCTGCGGATCGGCGAACGGCGCGGCGAACGGGTAATCGACGGCGGCGGCGAGCGTCATGGCGGCTCCGGTGCGATGGAAGTCGGGCGAAAGGCGGACGGAAAGGCGGACGACTCAGGCGGCGGCCGTCATCTTGAAGATGCCGG
Source organism: Burkholderia sp. ABCPW 14 (assembly GCF_001523835.1). Classification (NCBI taxonomy): domain Bacteria; kingdom Pseudomonadati; phylum Pseudomonadota; class Betaproteobacteria; order Burkholderiales; family Burkholderiaceae; genus Burkholderia; species Burkholderia sp. ABCPW 14. Next base: position 34,457 of record NZ_LOVS01000032.1, read on the forward strand.
TCGCGTTGCCCGCGTCGAAGCTCAGATCGAGCGTGCGGCGGCCGGCCTCGGCGTCGGCGACCGCGTCGCGCGTGATGAATTCGTAGAACGAGCCCGGCACCTCGCGCTCGACGAGCGCGCCGGACGCGTCGACGAACGTGCGCGTCACCGGGTCCGCGCGGAACGCGGTCTGCCGCACGCGCCCCGAGCGCGACACCTCGACGGCCGGCTTGATCGGCCGCCCCAGCGCGCGCTGCGCGGCGGCGAGCGCGTCGACGTCGGGCACGCGGTCGGTCGCGTGATTGAACGCGTTGCCTTCGGTCGCGATCCACGCCATCTCCGCCGATTCGGCGAGCAGCGTCTCATAGTCGGCGACGCGCGGCGACGCATGCCGACGGTCGAAGCAGCGCACGAGCACGGGCAGCAGCGCGCAGGCGCAGGCGAGGCGCAGCGACGCGTCGCGCTCGAGCTCGGCGAGCGTCGCGACCGCCTGCGGCGTCAGCGGATCAGCCGACGTCCCGAGCACGTTCGTCACGGCCTGCTGGAACGCGGCGCTGAAGCGCTCCGGATGCAGTTCGCTGACGAAGAACTGCGCGATCTGGTCGGGCGCGTCGAGATGCGCGTACGAGCGGCCCGTCATCTTGAGGCGCTCGAGCGGATACGTGCCGTTCAGCCGATAGCCGAGCGGCCGAAGAATGCGCGTGAATGCCGCTTCGCCCGGTGGCAGCGCGCCGCATGACGGCCAGCGCACGGTGCGCAGCGCGCCGTGGTCGAACGTCACGCGCCCGCCGTCGCGCGCGACGTCGCGCGTGTACGCGCGGCCCGTCGGCACCCGTTCGAGCAGATCCGCGAACAGCGCCATGTTGAGCGCCTGCGCGAGCTCGGCGCGCGTGACGACACCCGGCTCGCAGCGCTCGAAACACGTCGGGACATGCATCAGCCGCATCAACTCGTCGATGGTCGGCTGATCGGAAACGGTGGCGAGCAAAGCGGCGAGGTTCGCGTTCATCGGGTTCTTTCGTGGGTTTGCGTCGTTCTGGCGGCATGCGCGCCACGCATCGAGCGGCGCGCTGAAATGATCGGGGTCAATTCTCAGTGCGCGAAATAGGCTCGGCAATTGATATAAACTCACCAGTTCATTCCGAAAACTCACCAACTCGCAAATTCTCGATCTTTCATCCGTCGATGCGAAAAGGTATTCCGAACCTCGCGGCGCTGCAGGTCTTCGAAGCGGCGGCCCGCCACGAAAGCTTCACCCGCGCGGCCGACGAGCTCGCGCTCACGCAAAGCGCGGTCAGCCGCCAGATCACGTCGCTGGAGGAGCGGCTCGGGGTCGCGTTGTTCCTGCGGATCAAGAAGCGGGTCGTGCTGACGCCGCACGGCCGGCACTACGCGGCGCTCGTGCGCCGCAACCTCGAGCGGATCGAGCGCGATACGCTCGAACTGATGGCGCAGCGCGGGATCGGCGCGACGCTCGAGCTCGCGGTCGTGCCGACGTTCGCGAGCCAATGGCTGATTCCGCGCCTGCCGCAGTTCCGCGCGCTGCGGCCCGACATCACGGTCAATCTGTCGGTGCGCACCGAGCCGTTCCTGTTCAGCGATTCGACGTTCGACGCGGCGATCTACTTCGGCCACGCGCTGTGGCCCGGCACGCAAGGGCGGCTGCTGTTCCTCGAGGGCGACATGCTGCCCGTCTGCAGTCCGGCGCTGCTGCCCGCGGGCGGACGGCGGATCACGCGCGACGCGCTGCTCGATTTGCCGCTCCTGCACCTGTCGACGCGCGCGGACGCGTGGCGCGACTGGTTCCGCGCGCACGGCCTCGACAACGACCTGCGCGCGGTGCGCGGGCCGCGCTACGAACTGTTCACGATGCTGACGGCGGCCGCGCACGCGGGGATGGGGGTCGCGCTGATGCCGGCGCTCCTCGTCGCCGACGAGCTCGCGTCGGGGCGCCTTTGCGCGCCGCTCGACCTGCGGCTGCCGAGCGACGCCGGCTACTACCTCGTCGCGCCCGACGCCGCCGCCGACAGCGAGCCGTTCGTCGCGTTGGCCGAATGGCTGGGTTCCGTCGCGCCGACACGGCCGATAAGCTGACGCGACCATCCTGTTCATCCGTTCATCGGCCGGCGGCAGGCCGGCCACGCGAGATCGATCATGACCATTCGCATCGGCGACATCGTGCCGCTGTCCATCGCCCGCGCCCGCTTTTCCGAGCTGGCCGACGAGGCGCGGGGCGGCGGCGAGAAGATCATCACGAAGAACGGCGCGGCGTACGTCGCGCTGATCGACGCCAGGCGGCTCGATCACTATCACCGGCTCGAGCGCGATCGGGCGGCGCAGGCGGATGCCGGGCCAATGCGCGGCGGGACCGGGAGCGGCGAAGGCGGCGATGGGAGCGATTGGGGCGCGGGTGTTGCGGCCGAAGGCGTCGTGCCTTTGGCCAATGACGGTACGACGGGCGACTCGGTTGGCGGCCTGGACGCGTCGTCAGTTGAGCGTTGCACCGGGGGCGCCCGCGACGCCGCGGACGGCTCGCCGCGCGACGGCGGCACGCGTCCGATGCACAACAACACGTGCGGCTCGCTCGCCGCGGACGACGGTTGATGGCTGACGTGGTGCGGTTGGCGGTTGGCGGTTGGCGGTTGGCGGTCGGCGGTCGGCGGTCGGCGGTCGGCGGTCGGCGGTCGGCGGTCGGCGGTCGGCGGTCGGCGGTCGGCGGGCCCGGGGAAGCGGGGCCCGGGCACGGGGCCCGGGGGGCAAGGGCGCGGGGGGGGGGGGCGCGGCGACCAAAAGCCCCCGGCGAGCCGC
>NZ_LOVS01000033.1:0-138602 GCF_001523835.1 Burkholderia sp. ABCPW 14
GTCGGCGGTTGGCGGTTGGCGGTTGGCGGTTGGCGGTCGGCGGTCGGCGGTCGGCGGTCGGCGGTCGGCGGTCGGCGGTCGGCGGTCGGCGGTCGGCGGTCGGCGGTCGGCGGTCGGCGGTCGGCGGAGATTGAAACAACCGGCCGAGCGTCGAGCCCCGAAAAATCACGCCCCGAACACGAAGCCCAGGGAACAACGCCCCGGAATCGGAGTCCGCCGCCCCCAAAGGCTTCCGGCAAGCTGCCGGCAACGCGCGACGCCCGCCCGTCCATCCGGGCAGACTCTGCTTCATCGCGCGCGAGACAACCGATACGATTGTCAGATCATTCACCCTCGTTCGCTCACGCACGACAACCGCATGCAGCACTACTACGAAGCCACTGCGACGCGCACGCCCTACCCCGCGCTCGCCGATCGCATCGACGTCGATGTCTGCATCGTCGGCGGCGGCCTCGCCGGCCTGTCGACAGCGCTCGGGCTCGTCGAGCGCGGCGTGCGCGACATCGCGGTGCTCGACGCGCAAACGGTCGGCTTCGGCGCGTCGGGCCGCAACGGCGGCTTCGTGTTCGGCGGCTACAGCCTCGACAACGCGGATCTCCTGCGCATGCTCGGCCCCGAGTCCGCACGCGCGCTCTACCGGTTGACGATCGACGCGGTCGACCTGATCCGCGCGCGCGCCGCGCGCTACGGCATCGACTGCGAGCTCGTCGACGGCGGCGTGATCCTCGCGAACTGGTTCGACGATCCCGCGCGCCTGAACGCGCCGCGCAAGCTGATGAAGGACGCGTTCGGCGTCGAATGGGAGCCGCTCGACGCGAACGCGTTGCGCACGCGGCTGAAAACCGACCGCTATCACGGCGGGCTCTTCGAGCGCAACGCGTTCCACTTCCATCCGCTCAAGTACGTGCTCGGCGTCGCGGCCGCGGCCGCGCGCGGCGGCGTGCGGATTCACGAGCATTCGGCCGCGCGCACGATCCGCCGCGACGGCGCGGGCTTCGTCGTCGCGACCGATGGCGGCGCCGTGCATGCGCGGCGCGTCGTGTTCGCGGGCGGCGGCTATGCGCGCGGCGTGTATCCGCGCATCGAGCGTGCGGTGCTGCCGATCGCGACCTACGTGATCGCGACCGAGCCGCTCGGCGCGCGGCTCGCCGACGCGATCGCATGCCGGTCGGCCGTCTACGACACCCGCTTCGCGTTCGACTACTACCGGCCGCTCGCCGACTCACGCATCCTGTGGGGCGGCCGCATCTCGGTGCTCGAACGCGGGCCGGACGCCATCGCGCGCCTGCTCAAGCACGACCTCGCGCGCGTCTATCCGCAGTTGCACGACGTCGCCGTGCAGTTCGCGTGGAGCGGGCTCATGAGCTACGCGCGCCACAAGATGCCGCAGATCGGCCGCGACTCGGACGGCGTCTGGCACGCGGTCGGCTTCGGCGGCCACGGAATGGCGCCGACGACGGTCGCGGGCGAGGTGCTCGCAGCGGCGCTCGCCGAACGGCGGCCCATGCCGGACGGCTTCGCGAGGTTCGGCCTCACGCGCACATTCGGCCTCGCCGGGCTGGCCGCCGCACAACTCACGTACAGCGCGTACGAGGCGCGGGATGCGCTCGCCGCGCGCCGCCGCACACGTTCCGACAAGCCCGTTTTTTAGAGCCGGGAATCGGGCCGAAGCCAATTGGGGTGCGTGCTAGAATGCGCCGACCATGCCGCCGCCCGATGACGCCAAGATGAGACAAGGAAGCAAGGCCGCCGCGCCCGACGCCGATGCGCGGCGCGATGAGGCGCGCCGCAAATACGATCCCGAACAGACGAAGCGCAACATCCTCGACGTCGCCACGCAGGAGTTCTCCGCGATGGGGCTGTCCGGCGCGCGCGTCGATTCGATCGCCGAGCGCACGAACACGACGAAGCGGATGCTTTACTACTACTTCGACAGCAAGGAAGGGCTGTACGAAGCAGTACTCGAGAAAGTCTACGGCGACATCCGCGCGCTCGAGCTCGAACTGAACCTCGGCGAACTGGAGCCGCGCGAGGGCTTGCGCCGGCTCGTCGAATTCACGTTCGACTACCACGACAAGCATCGCGACTTCGTGCGCCTCGTGACGATCGAGAACATTCACGGCGCGAAGTATCTCGAGCAGCTCAAGTCGTTCAAGAACCGCAACGTCAGCATCATCAAGACGCTCGAGGAACTGCTCGCGCACGGTGCCGAAAGCGGCACGTTCCGCGAGGATGTCGATCCGTTCGATCTGCATCTGCTGATCAGCTCGTTCTGCTTTCATCGCGTCGCGAACCGCTATACGTTCGGCACGGCGTTCGGCCGCGATCCGTCGTCGCCGCGACTGCGCACGCGGCATCGCGCGATGATCGCCGAGACGGTCTTGCGTTACGTCGCACGCTGATCGTCGGCGCACGGTGCGTGGGGCCGCGCGCTCGTCGCGCAGCCGCACGACGAGCGCCGGAGTCCGCTCAGGCCTCCGCGTGCGTCGCCGCCGGCTCGGCAAGCGCGATCCGCGCCTTCTCCTCCGGGCTTCCCGCGACGAAATACTTCTTCGCCCACCGCGAATCCGGCTGCAACGCAAGCTTGCCGCGCACGCCCGTCCCCGTCCCCGATCCCGCATTCGAACCCGAGCCGCGGCGTGAAGCGATCGCCAGCGCGCGCGCACGATAGTGCTCGTAAAGCCGCAAGAACTCCGCCAGATAGATCGCCGCGACGCGCGCATCGCGAATCTCCAGCAGATTCTCGTCGTTGAAATGCTCGGAGTTCCCGCTCATGTTCGCCGAGCCGCTATAGACGATCGGATTCGCGCCCTCCGCGTCGATCACGATGAACTTGTGGTGAATGACGACGGGCGGATAAGCGGGCGGCGCTTCCCCCGGAAAGAGGCGCAGCTCCGTCTCGAAGCCGTCCGGCACCGTCGCGGGCGAGAAGTACGCCGCGTCGATCACGTCGCGATTCGAACGGCTGCGGTGATACAGCTCGAGGTTCGCGAGACGCGCGGCATCGAGCATCTTGCCGTCGCGCCGATCCGCGTCCGCCTGCTGCGCGCCGCGCGCGCTGATCCCGTTGACGAGCCCGAACATCATCAGCCCGCGGTCGCCCGCTTGAAAGCACGCATCGCGCAGCGCGGCGTCGGTCGGCATGAAGAGACAAAACGCGACCGAATGCTGCGCACCGCGGATCGCGTCGACGATCGTGTCGATCTGCGTGCGCACGCCGCTCGGCTCCGGCGAAAACGACACGCGCACGCGCGTCGAGCCGACTTCGATCGCCTCCGACCAGCCGGGCGCGAGCCGCGCGGTCTCGGCGACGCCCGGATTCGACGCGAGCGCGCGCGCACGCGCGTTGTACAGCTCGGCGAGCGCAGCCGATTCGAACGTGTGCAGCACGTTCGCCTGCTCGGTGATGCCCTCCGTCGTGAAGTTCGCCGAGCCGGTCAGCACGCGCGCGGGCCCCGTCTCGTCGCCCGCGACGATGAACTTATCGTGCATGATCCGCGTCTTGTCGCGCGGCGCGAGCGTCGAGATGCCCGTCAATCGGTCGACGGCCGGCTGGTTCGGCGACGGCAGCGGCGGCTCGCCTCGGCCGCGCTGCGTCTCGTGCGCGTCGTAGACGATCGCGAGCGCGTCGGCGCCGTGCGCGCGGCCGAACGCGTCGAATGCCGGAATCGCCCAAAGCGGATCGGTCAGGTGATAGACCGCCGACACCGCGCGCCGCGCGTCGCCGCCGAGCATCAGGCCGAAGGTCTCCTGCAGATCGTTCGCGAGCCACGTGCGCAGCTTCAGCGCCGCGTCGGGCGGCGGCGCATCGCCCGCGGCGAGATGCAGCGCGCGAACCTGCTTTGCGAACGCCTGCGAGCTCACCACCGCGCGGTTGAACCACGTGCCGATCCCGTCCTCGACGTGCGCGGGCAGCGTGACGCTGCATACGCCCGCGTCGGCTTCGAGCACGTGCAGCGACGCGGGCGTGCCGACGACCGGATAGACGTCGTAGCGAAACGTCCGGCCGCGATCCGGCGGATCGATCCGCGCGTCCCACCACATGAATTTCTGGATCGGCGCCTGATCGGTCGGCGCATCGCCTTGCGTGCCGGCCGCGGGGCCGTCGAACGTCAGCCGGTTCGGCAGCCAGCTCGTCGCGGCGCGCGTCTTGCCGTCCGTCGACCAGAAGCCGGGCGTACGCTTGATCGCAAAACCGAGAAAATCGTCGCGCCGCTGCGCGTCGGGCCAATCGAAGGCCAGCAGGACCAACGTCGGGGAAAGATAGCTGCGCACGCTGACGGACATCACCGCCCTCCTCGGCTCATCGCCTTCCAAAGTCGAAGCGTCGAGTGTTCAACGCTTGCTTGCCGTGCGTGTGACGTTCCGATGAAGTTTCCGTGTCGCGCTTGCTTCGACGCGGTTCGGCGCGGCGGATGGGGCGTGGCGAGAGGTAGGCGCGCGGACGGCGGGTGGTCGAAGCGAAACAAGACAGGGCGGGGTTCGACGGCACGCCGTGCGGCGCAGCGCGATGCGACGCACATGACGTGCACCGCGCGTGTGCGGCACATCGACCGACGCAGCAGCGATCAGCCGCAGGACAACCTCGATCTGCCGGAATGTCGGCGCGCGCCGCATCGCCTCGTCGCGCTCGCGCCGGAGCACGGGGTGGCAGCCGCTTCACGGAATATCACCTTCGTCGCGCGCGTGCGACGCATCGGCCCATGCCGCAGCAATCAACCGCAGACGACAACGTCGATCTGCCGGAATGTCGGCGCGCGCCGCATCGCCTCGTCGCGCTCGCGCCGGGACACGAAATAGCGCCCCGCCTATCGGAACATGACGGGCATCGCGCGCTCGCGACGCATCGGCCGCCGCCGCCACGATCCGCCGCAGACGACAATCCCGTGCCCCAGAACGTCTGGCGCACGCCGCATCGCACGTCGTGCCCGGGCGGGACACGAAATAGTTCGCCGCCTGTCAGAACATCCAGCGCATCGCGCCGCCCACAACGCACCGCCCCACACCACACCGCACCGCTCAGCCACAGACGACGAGCTCGATCCCCCGCGACGTCAACGCCCGCCGCATCGCCTTGTCCGGCGCGCGCTCGGTCACGAGGAAGCGCGCCGCCTCCGAGCCGTTGATCCGCACGGGCGTCACGCGTCCGAACTTCGAGTGATCGGCGACGACGACGGGCGCCGCCGCCGCCGCGAGCATCCGCCCGCGCACTTCGGCAACGACGCGCGAATAATCGGTCAACGTGCCGTCCGGCGTGATCCCGCCCGCGCCGACGAACGCGAAGTCGACGTGGTATTGCCCGAGCTGCTGGATCGTATCGAGGCCGAACGTCGCGTCTTCGTCGTCGGACAGCTCGCCGCCGAGAAGCGTCACGCGGTTGCCGTTGCGGCGGCCGAGCACGCCGGCGATCCGCCAGTCGTTCGTATAGACGGTCAATCGATGCCGGTCGACGAGCGCGAGCGCGACCGCATGGACGGTGCTGCCCGAGTCGAGCAGCACCGACGCGCCATCGGGCACCAACTCGGCCGCGCGCCGGCCGATCGCGCGCTTCGCGTCCGCGTGCGACGCATCGCGCTCGGACGCGCTCGGCTCGTGCCGGTCGGCGGCGAGCGCGCCGCCGTGCGTCGTGATCACGAGGCCGCGCGCGGCAAGCGCGTTCAGATCGCGGCGGATCGTCTCGCGCGACACGTTGAGCGTGTTCACGAGCTGTGCAACCGACAGTGCGCCCGCGCGACCGAGTTCGGACAGGATGTAGCGATAACGTTGTTCTGCAAGCATGGCGCGCGGCGCGGCCGGGCCGCGAGTCGGATCGTGAATGACGAATGGCGGGCTATTGTAGTACGGCGCAATGACGTCACGCCGATCGCCCGCCTGTCCGGCGGCGCCGCGAGCCGGCTTACAGAATCGGGATTTCGCGCAGCATGCGGGTGTCGCGCGAACGATCGCGGAGGAACAGCGCGGCCAGCGCCGCGCCGATCAGCGCGATCGCGCCCGCGAGCACGAACGCGGACACGAACGAGCCGCTGCGTTCGACGATGAAGCCGGTGACGGCCGGCCCGACGACGCCCGACAGGCTCCCCATGCAGTGCAGGCAGCCGCTGACAGCGCCGACCCGCGCGGGCACGACAACGTCCTGCACGATCGCCCAGTAGATCGCGCCCGTCACGTAGAGAAAGAAGAGCGACACGGACATCAGCGCGACCGCGCTCTGCGACGAGCGCACCGAGCCCGCCACCGCGACGCAGATCCCCGCGCCGAGCAGGCAACTCACGAGCACGATCCGGCGCGACAGCATCGCGTTGCCGGTGAGCTTGTAGATCGCATCCGAGATGACGCCGCCGCACGCGAGGCCGACGGTGCCGACGAGCCACGGCACGACGGTCGCGATGCTCATCTCGCGGATGTTCAGGTGATGCGCCTGCACGAGGTAGCTCGGGAACCAGCTCAGGAAGAAGAACAGCACATAGTTGTAGCCGAAGAACGCGACGCCCGTCGCGAGGATGCGCGGCTGCTTCAGGTAATGGCGAAGCGGCGGCGTCTCGGCGGCGCCGGCGGCCGGTTGCCGCGCCGCCGCGCGGGCCGGCGCGGCGCCGCCAGGCAGGGCTTGCTCAGCCGTCGATGCGCGTTGCGCGGGCCGATCGGACGTCGTCGCAACCCAGACGAGCACCCATGCGAGGCCGATCGCGCAGACGATCCAGAAAGCCGGCCGCCAGCCGAACTGGACGGCGAGCATCCCGACGATCGGCCCGGCGATCGCGCCGCCCAGCGGCGAGCCGGCGCTCAGGAGCCCCATCGCGGTCGCCGCCGATTCGCGCGGCAGCCAGTTGTTGACCATCTTGTTCGCCGCCGAGCAGAGCGGCCCTTCCGCCATGCCGAACAGCAGGCGCACGATCAGCAGGCTGACGAAGCCGATCGTGATCGCCGTCATCCCGCAGAAGATCGACCACAGGCCGACCGCCAGCACATAGACGAGCTTCGGCCCGAGCCGGTCCGACGCGAGGCCGCCGATGAAGTTGAACAGCGCATAGCCGACGAAGAACGTGCTGAAGACGATGCCCATCTGCGCGGCGTCGATCCCGAGATCCTTCTGCACCATCGGCGCGACGATCGACAGCGCGACGCGGTCGAGATAATTGATGCCGTACACGATGAACAGCAGGAATACCGTGATCCATCCCATCGTTCTCTGGTTCATGCCTGTCTCCTTCATGCCGATGCTGCCGGCGTTCATGTGATTTGTCGTTGCCGCCGGCGCGTCGGCGGAAGGCCGAACGCGGGCCGACTTCGGCAGCGTGTCGCGGGCGGATGCGGCGGGCGGGCGGCGCGTCTTCCGCTCGGCTTTGCGCGCGAAGTCCGTCGCACGAAAAACGAAGTCCGCCGCGCGGCGGGCGACGGCGAATGCGAACGCGGATGCGAACGCCCGATCCCGCAGCCGGCTCGCGCGATCAAGCGTCGAGCAACGGCCGCAGCAGCGCGTCCGTGCCGCGTTCGCGCAGCGTCGCCAGATGCATGCCGACGCGCGCCGTCAGCGCATCGGGCCATCGCGCCGCGTCGCGCGACGCGAGCGAATCCAGCGCCGCGCACACCGCATCGGCCGCCGTCCGCGCCGCGCGAAGGCGATCAGCAAGCGCATCGGCGCCGGGATCGTCGAGCGCGAGCGGCGCGCCCGCCTCGTCGCGCGCGACTTCGACGTAATGCAGCCACGCGGCGAGCGCCCGCTCGACAAACGGCCGCTCGACGCCCGCCACCGCGCTCTCCGCGAGCGCCGGCAACCAGCGCAGCGGCACCTTCTGCGTGCCGTCCGTCGCGATCTGCGCAGTGCGATGCGCGAGCGTCGGGTTGCGAAAGCGCTCGATCAACGACGCGCAATACGCGCGCGCGTCGTAGCCGGCAGGCACGTCGACCGTCGCGAGCAAGTCGCGCGCCATCAGGCCGCGCACGAACGCGTCGATCAGCGGGTCGGCCATCGCCTCGGACACCGTGTGCCGCCCGCGCAACTGGCCGACGTAGGCGATCGCGGAGTGCACGCCGTTCAGCAGGCGCAGCTTCATCTTCTCGTACGGACGCACGTCGGTCGCGACGAGCGCGCCCGCGTCCTCCCAGCGCGGCCGCGCGCCCGCGAACCGGTCCTCGAACACCCATTGCGCGAACGGCTCGCAGACGATCGCCGCCTCGTCGCGCACGCCGATGCGCGCCTCGACCCAGTCGAGCGATTCGGGCGTCGCGGCCGGCACGATCCGGTCGACCATCGTGTTCGGAAACGCGACGTCGTCGCGGATGCGCCGCGCGAGCGCGCCGTCGAACTGCTCCGCGTATTGCGTCGCCAGCGTGCGCAGCGTGTCGCCGTTCGACGGCATGTTGTCGCAGCAGACAACCGACAGCGGCGCGCCGGACGCACGCAGCCGGATGCCCGCGGCCAGGACGCCGAGCGTCGTCCACGGCGCGTCCGGTTGCTGCAGGTCGCGGCGGATCGCCGGATCGTCGACGTCGAGATCCGCGCCGCCCGCCTTCCGGTAATAGCCCTTCTCGGTGACGGTCAGGCTGACGATCGACACGTCCGGATCGGCGATCAGGCTCAGCAGCGGCGCGAGCGCCTCCGGCGCGAACAGCGCGCGATGCACCGCGCCGACGATCCGGGTGCGCGCGGCGTCGCCGTCGCGCTCGGTCACCGAATAGAGATGATCCTGCGCGGCGAGCAGATCGACCGTATGCCCGCGCCGCAGTTCGACGCCGGCGATCCCCCACCGCATATCGCCGCGGTCGAGCAGCGTCTCGGTGTAGCGCGCCTGATGCGCGCGATGAAACGCGCCGAGGCCGAGATGGACGATGCCCGTGCGCAGCGCGCGCCTGTCGTAGCGGGGGCGGGACACGTCGGCCGGCAGATTCCGGCATTGATCGGACGAAAAAAGCGGCATGACGACTGAATCGGCGGTTTGTACCATGGTAGATAATGCATTGCCGGGAGATTATTCCGAGTACACTTCTATTTTTATCGGTGTAAACGCTATATCGGCTATCGAGCGTGTCAGATGTACCATGGTAGTCAGATGAGAGAGGCCCTGCCTCGGCCCTTGATGAAGACCCAGTTGATGAACGACAAGGAATCCACGGAAGACACCGTCGTCGCGGCGCTGAACGGCTTCGTGCTCGATGCCGGCAAGTCGTATACGCAGCAGGTGCACGCGCTGCTGCGCAACGCGATCGTGCGCGGCGCGCTGCCGCCGCGCACCGCACTGTCGGAGGCGGTGATCTCGGCGACGATCGACGTGAGCCGCACGCCGGTGCGCGAAGCGCTCGCGCAGCTCGCCGACGAGCGGCTCGTGCAGATCTACCGCAAGGTCGGCACGATCGTCGCGCCGATCTCAGTGTCGATACTCGAGGAAGGACGCTTCGCGCGCAGCACGCTCGAATGCGCGAACCATGTCGATCTCGCGCAGAAGATCACGCCGGCGCAGCTCGCGGAGCTCGCCCGACTCGTCGACGCGCAGCGCGACGCAGTGGCCGCGCGCGACATCGACACGTTCTTCGCGCTCGACGAAACGATGCACGGCCGGATGTTCGAATTCGCCGGCCGGCCGCACGTGTGGGAAATGCTGCAGCCGATGAAGCGGCAGTTCGACCGCGTGCGCTGGCTGCTGCTCGATCGTGTCGAGGACCACGCGCGCCGCGCGCTGCACGAGCACGAGCAGATCCTCGCGCACATCGCGTCGCGCAACATGGCGCTGCTCGGCGCGTCGGTCGCGATGCACGTCGACCGCGTCAGCTCCCATCTGCCGGAGGTGCGCGACCGCGCGCCGCATTACTTTGTCGACTGAACCCCTCACCGGAGAAGCCGCGTGAAAATCGAACGGCTGCACCTCATCGTCACCTGCCCCGGCCGGAATTTCGTGACGGTCAAGATCGTCACCGACGAAGGCGTCTACGGCCTCGGCGACGCGACGCTCAACGGGCGCGAGCTCGCGGTGCGCGCGTATCTCGAGGACCACGTGTTCCCGTGCCTCGTCGGCCGGGACCCGCGCAACATCGAGGACATCTGGCAATACCTGTATCGCGGCGCGTACTGGCGCCGCGGGCCCGTGACAATGACGGCGATCGCCGCGATCGACATGGCGCTATGGGATATCAAGGGCAAGCTCGCCGGCATGCCCGTCTATCAGTTGCTCGGCGGCAGGAGCCGCGACGGGCTGATGGTGTACGGCCACGCGACCGGACGCGATCATGACGAGGCGATCGACGCCGTGCATCGGCACATCGAGCAAGGCTACCGCGCGATCCGCGTGCAGTCCGGCGTGCCGGGGCTCTCGAAAGTGTACGGCGTCGGCAAGACCGCGGGCGCGTACGAGCCCGCCGAGAAGGGCCTGCCGCCCGAGGAGCCGTGGGACACCGCACTCTACCTGCGCCACACGCCGGAGCTGTTCCGCAAGGTGCGCGACGCGGTCGGCGATGCGCCGCATCTGCTGCACGACGCGCATCACCGGCTCACGCCGATCGAGGCGGCGCGCCTCGGGCGCGATCTCGAGCCGTATCGATTGTTCTGGCTCGAAGACGCGACGCCCGCCGAGAATCAGGACGCGTTCCGGCTGATCCGCAGCCATACGACGACGCCGCTCGCGGTCGGCGAGGTCTTCAATTCGATCTGGGACTGCAAGGACCTGATCCGCGACCAGCTGATCGACTACATCCGCGCGACGATCGTCCACGCGGGCGGCATCACGCACGTGCGCCGCATTGCCGACTATGCGGCGATGCACCAGGTCCGCACCGGCTTCCACGGCGCGACCGACCTGTCGCCCGTGTGCATGGCGGCCGCCGTCAACTTCGGCCTGTGGGCGCCGAATTTCGGCATCCAGGAGCTGATGCCGCACTCCGCGCTGACCGACGAGGTCTTCCCGCACAACTACCGCTTCGAGGACGGCTGTCTCGTAATGGACGACGTGCCGGGCCTGGGCGTCGACATCGACGAGGCGCTCGCCGCGAAATATCCGTACGCGCGCGCGTATCTGCCCGTCGCCCGCTTGCGCGACGGCTCGATGTGGAATTGGTGATCACGCATGGGTGATCACCCGAATGCACGAAACACGAAGGAGAATCTGGACATGCTGAGCGTCGTCGTCGATCGGCCCAATAGCATGGGCGTGCGTGAAATGCCGATGCCCGCGCCCGCCGCGGGCGAAGTGCGCGTGCGCGTGCGCTATGCGGGCATCTGCGGATCCGATCTGCACATCTTTCATGGCAAGAACCCGTTCGTCTCGTATCCGCGGATCATCGGGCACGAATTCGTCGGGCGCGTCGAATCGGTCGGCGCGGGCGTCGACGCATCGCGCGTCGGCGAAACCGTCGCGGTCGATCCGGTCATCAGCTGCGGGCGCTGCCACGCGTGCGCGATCGGCCGGCGCAACGTGTGCCGCCACCTGAGCGTGCTCGGCGTGCATCGCGACGGCGGCTTCAGCGAATACGTGTGCGTGCCCGCCGCGAACGCCTACCGGATTGCGCCCGAGATCGCCGACACCTGCGCGGCGATCGTCGAGCCGTTCGCGGTCGCGGCGAACGCGACCGCGCGCACCGGCGTGCTGCCGTCCGACGTCGCGCTGATCTACGGCGCGGGCACGGTGGGCCTCACGCTGCTGCAGGTGCTCAAGCGCGTCTACGGAATCCGCGCGTTCATCACCGATCGCCTCGACGAGCGCCTCGAACTCGCCCGCAAGTGCGGCGCGGCCGACGACGAGGTGATCAACGCCGCAACGGAAACGCTGCCGGACGCGCTGCTGCGGCGCGGCGTCGACGGCGGTCCGACGCTGATCTTCGATGCGGTGTGCCACCCGTCGATCCTCGAGGAAGCGGTGCGGCTCGCGGCGCCCGCCGGGCGGATCGGCGTGCTCGGCTTCTCGTCGGAGCCGTCGTCGATCGTGCAGGCGGAGCTGACGAAGAAGGAATTGACGCTGTGCGCGTCGCGGCTCAATTGCGCGATGTTTCCGCAGGTCATCGAATGGATCGGCGCGGGGCTCGTGCATCCGGAGCACATCGTCACGCACAAGGTCGATTTCCGCGACGTCGCGCAGGCGTTCGATCTCGCGGAACGCAATCCGCGAGAAAGCTGCAAGATCCTGCTGGATTTCGCGGCGGAATGAACGGCGCCCGATGCCGCGCATCGGGTGCGGTTGCGGGAACGTCGAAATCGGGTCGCGGCGCTTCGGCGGCGCCGCGCGCCCACCGCCTGGCGAGCGGCGCGGCCGCCCGGTTGCGCTGCACGCCGACAATCGGCAACTGCGCAAGGGCATGGATTTCCACCACGCCACGCCATGACAAGCAAGCGATGCGCACCGCATCGCGAGATCGGATCGGGCGCGCGCAATGCGCGCGACGCGCTCGCCCGCCTCGCGTCATCTCATGCACGCATGAACGGAAGCGGCCGCGCGCACCGCGCGCCAGCCGCTGGACGGGCCACGCGCTCCAGACGACGCGCGCCGCCGAGGACATGCGGCGCCCATCGCCCCGCTTTCGACGATCGCTTCTCACGCACGAGCAATTCAGTATTTCGCCTCGCGCGGCAATCGGCTCCGCCGCACATTGCTAAACTCGCCGCTCGACCACAAGCCAACCGACAGAGGTGAATCGATGTATCGCAAAGGCGCCGTCCTCGAAATCCAGTTTCCGCCGGAGCGCCTCAACGACGCCGCGGGCGATCCGTACTGGATCGATCTCACGCTCGACGAAGCGCGCCGCCTGCATCAGCAACTGAGCGCGCGCTTCGCGACCGAAGCCAGCGCGAATCAGCCGCTCGACACGTTCGCGATCGACTGAAGCGGCCGGCGCGCCGCGTCGCGGGCGGTGCAGATTTCGACAAGACGACGGCGCACCGCCGCGCGATACTCGGCGGCTTCACCGTCATGTTGGCCGCGTCCGGTCCGCTTCGCATGCCTGCTTCCGCTTCCCTCGTCGCCGCGGCGTTTGTCGCGCTGTGGTCCACGGGCTTCATCGTCGCACGCGCGATCAAGCCCTACGCCGATCCGAACCTGTACCTGCTCGCGCGCTTCACGGGCACCGCGCTCCTCTACGCGTGCGTCGCGCTCGCCGTCCGTGCGCGTTGGCCCGCGCGGCGCGAATGGAGCCGGCATCTGTTCGCCGGCGCGCTGCTGCAAGGCGTCTATCTCGGCGCGAGCTACTGGGCTGTCGCGCAAGGGCTCAACGCCGGCGTGATGGCGCTCCTCGGCGCGCTTCAGCCGCTCGCGACCGCCGCGCTCGCCGCGCCGCTCTTCGGCGAGCGGCTGTCGGCGCGCGGCTGGCTCGGAATGGCGCTCGGCGTCGCGGGCGTCGCGCTCGTGCTCGCGCCGAAGCTCGCCGCCGCCCACGCGGCGGCGGGAGGCGCGCCCGCATGGGCCGTCGTCGCGATCGCGGTCGCCGCCGTCGCGTCGATCACGGCCGGCTCGCTCTATCAGAAAAGCTCGCTCGCGCAGACCGACCTGCGCACCGCCGTCGCCGTGCAGAACCTCGGCGCGGCGCTCGTCGCCGGCGCCGCCGCGCTCGCGCTCGGCGAAACCCGCTGGCACGGCGCGCCCGCGCTGTGGTTCTCGCTCGCGTGGGGCATCGCGATGCTGTCCGGCGTCGCGGTGATGCTGCTGATGGCGATGCTGCGCCGGGGCGAGGCGGCGCGCGCGACGTCGCTGCTGTTCCTCGCGCCGCCCCTCGCCGCGCTGCAGGGCTACGCGCTCTTCGGCGAGACGCTCGGGCCGCTGCAGATCGCCGGCTTCGCGGTCGCGCTGGCCGGCGTCACGCTCGCGCGCCGCAATTGACGGCCGGCATGCCCGCGCGAATCCGTCGCCACGCCGGTCCCGGCGCACGCGTCCCGCCGACGCTCGCATGCCCCAACGCACCATCGCCGGACTTGCTACCATCAAGCGCCCCGGCCGCTCGCCGGGCGTCGAACCCGATGTCGCCCCCCGATCAAGGAGACCGCCCATGTCCTACACGCTGTACTACTCGCCGGGCGCGGCCAGCATGGCCGTCCATTGGATGCTCCTCGAGCTGCGCGTGCCGTTCGACGTCTGCTGCATCAATATCGACGAAGGCATGCAGCATTCGGCCGACTATCGGCGACTGAATCCGACGGGCCGCGTGCCGACGCTCGTCGTCGACGGCGTGCCGCGCCACGAATCGACCGCGCTGCTGATGCTGCTCGCCGAGCGCCATCCGGAAGGCGGCTTCGCGCCGCCGCCCGGCACGCCTGAGCGCGCCGCGTGGTTCGAGCTGATGATCTATCTGGCGAACACGCTGCTGCCGGCGATGCGCAACTGGTTCTACGCGGGCACCGATGGCGATCCGGACGGCGCCGACGCGGTCCGCGCGCATGCGCGCCTTCAGATCGAAGCGGCGATGGACGAAATCGACGGCCGGCTGCGCGACGGCCGCGACCATCTGCTCGGCGGCGCGTCGCCGAGCACCGCCGACTTCCTCGCGATCGTGCTGATGCGCTGGACGCGCAACATGCCGCGCACGGTGTTCGCGTGGCCGCATCTCGCGCGCTACGTCGAACGGATGCGCGCGCGGCCGTCGTTCGCCGAGCTGACCGCGCGCGAAGGGCTGACCGAATGGCTCAATGCGCCGATTGGCGCGGCGGGCTGACTTGCACGACCGCGCGACTGCGGCACTCGCCGTTCTTGCCGTTCTTGCCGCACTCGTCCGAGCCGCCGAGAACGGCCGATCCAACGCCACCGCTTCGAAGGAGCCCCGCATGCATGTCGATTCGCACGCCGTCTTTGCCGTCTTTTCCGTGTATCTCGCGGGCGTCGTGATCCCGGGCCCGAACTTCGTCGCGGTCGCGCACAAGGCCGTCTCGGCGACCCGGCGCGACGCGCTCGCGATGGTGGGCGGCATCGTGCTCGTCAATCTGATGTGGGCGTCGTGCGCGATCCTCGGCGTCGGCATCGTGTTCGCCGCGTTTCCGTGGCTCGCGGTCGCGGTCAAGCTCGCGGGCGCCGCCTACCTGATCTGGTTCGGTTTGCGGCTGATTCGCGATGCCGGCCGCGCCGGCGTTCGAGGCGCGACCGCGCCGGGCATGCCGCAGCGCATGGCCGGCGATCGCGTCGGCGCCCGCCGCGCGTTCGCGCAAGGCCTGCTGACGAATCTCGCGAACCCCAAGTCAGTCGCGCTCTACGCGGCCGTGTTCGCATCGGCCGCGCCCGCGCATGTCGGCTGGCCGACCTTCGCGGCGATGCTCGCGATGGTCGCCACGGTCGCGACGGGCTGGTACGGCTTCGTCGCGCTCGCGCTGTCGCATGCGGACGTCGCGACCGCCTATCGACGCGCCCGCAAGACGATCGACCGGTTCTGCGGCGGGCTCATCGTCGCGCTGGGCGTCCGGCAGTTGCTGCGCTGACGCGCGGGCCGTTCAGGAATCGCGCTTGTCGTCGCCGGGAGCAGCCGCTTCGTGCGCGCCGTCCGCGACGCTCGGGCCACCGGCATCGTGAGCCTGATCCGCGCCGCCCGACGCAATGGCGTCGCCCGCAGCACCGGCACTGCCGGCCGGGCCAGCGGCCCCCGCCGCATGCGCGCCGCCCGCCGGTCCGACGCTGCTCTGCGCGGCTGCGATGCTGTCGCTCGCGGCATCTGCGCTGCCCGTCGAACCGGCATCGCTCCCCGCCGCCCCCGCGCCGCCCGACGAGGCCCGGCTCTCCGCACCCGCATCGCTCGCGGCCTCCACGCCCCCCGCCGAACCGACATCGCCCCCCGCCGCCCCGGCGACACCCGCCTCCGCGAGCGTCGCGCGTACGAGCGCGGAGCTCGTCCATTTGACGACGTCCATGAACTGCTGGAAGTCGAGCCCCCAGAAATCCTTCAGCACGACCATCGCCTCGGTGCCGTAAAGCAGCGACAACGACTGCGCGAGCCGCGCGGCCGCCGCCGGCGCGACGCCCGCCTGCAACAGCGGCTCGACCGCGAGCGACAGGAGCCGCTTGCGGTTGCCGCGCCGGTATTTCGGCTCGTCCTCCGCGCGCCGCGCACGCTCGTTCGCCCACTGCTGCAACGCGACCTGCAACGCGGCGCGCAATGCGCCTTCGTGCTGCTCCATCCGCGGATACGCGAAATCGAGCAGCTCGTTGACCCGCGCCTCGACCGACGTCGACGTCGGCTGCCATTGCAGCACCGGCCCGAGGCTCTCGTCGACGACGGTGCTGACGAGCGCCGCCTGCGACGGGAAGTAGCGATAAGCGGTCGCGCGCGACACGCCGGATGCGTTCGCGAGCTCGGTAATCGACGGAAACCAGCCTTGCTCGAGCATCGACAGCGCGGTTTGCAGCAGCAGGTCGCGAGTCTGCGTGCGCGTTTCGGACAGCGTTTCCGTTGCGGATACGGTAGTTGGCATGTGTTTTGTGAGGATGGCCGCTGAGACGGCCGTCTCATCTGTGTTAAAGTTGTCGCGGAATCGAACGCGGTACATCGGGCGACAAACGAACGATTGGCGAAGGAGACCAAATGGTACCCCACCGTAAACAGATCTACGTTGCGGCAACCGTTGATACAAAAGGCGCGGAAGCGCATTTCGTCAAGGACCGGATCGCCGACGCGGGGCTCGCGGCGATCGTGGTCGACCTGTCGACCCGCGCGCCGGGGCTCGCGGCCGACATCGGCGCGGACACCGTCGCCGCGCATCATCCGGACGGAGCGGCCGCCGTGTTCTGCGGCGACCGCGGCCGCGCGATCGCCGCGATGGCGGTCGCGTTCGAGCGCTACATCAAAAGCCGCGACGACGTCGCCGCGCTGATCGGCATCGGCGGCTCGGGCGGCACGGCGCTTGTCACGCCGGCGATGCAGGCGCTGTCGATCGGCGTGCCGAAGCTGATGATCTCGACGATGGCGTCGGGCGACGTGTCCGCCTACGTCGGCTCGTCGGACATCGCGATGCTCTATTCGGTGACGGACGTCGCCGGCCTCAACCGGATCTCGCGGCAGGTGCTCGCGAACGGCGCCCACATGATCGCGGGCGCGGTGCGCGACATGCAGCCGCTGCCCGCCGACCTGAAGCCCGCGCTCGGGCTGACGATGTTCGGCGTGACGACGCCGTGCATCCAGGCGGTCGCGTCGCGGCTCGACGCCCGCTTCGACTGCATCGTGTTCCATGCGACGGGCAACGGCGGCCATGCGATGGAGAAGCTCGCGGACAGCGGCCTCCTCGGCGGCGTGCTCGATCTCACCACCACCGAAGTCTGCGACCTGCTGATGGGCGGCGTGCTCGCGTGCGGCGAGGACCGCTTCGACGCGATCGCGCGCAGCCGCGTGCCGTACGTCGGCTCGTGCGGCGCGCTCGACA
Organism: Burkholderia sp. ABCPW 14; assembly: GCF_001523835.1. Classification (NCBI taxonomy): domain Bacteria; kingdom Pseudomonadati; phylum Pseudomonadota; class Betaproteobacteria; order Burkholderiales; family Burkholderiaceae; genus Burkholderia; species Burkholderia sp. ABCPW 14. The sequence continues at coordinate 17,306 of NZ_LOVS01000033.1, forward strand.
TGGTGAACTTCGGTCACATCGACACGATGCCGCCCCGCTACGCGGGCCGCCTGCTGTACAAGCACAACCCGCAAGTCACGCTGATGCGCACGACGCCGGACGAGAACCGCCGGATCGGCGAGTGGATCGGCGCGAAGCTGAACGCGTGCGAGGGCCCCGTGCGCTTCCTGATTCCCGAAGGCGGCGTGTCGGCGCTCGACGCGCCGGGCCAGGCGTTCTGGAGCCCGGAAGCCGACGCGGCGCTCTTCGACGCGCTCGAGGCGACGGTGACCCAGACCGTCAATCGCCGCCTCGTGCGCGTGCCCGCGCACATCAACGACCCACGGTTCGCCGACATCGCCGTCGAACACTTTTTATCGCTTCACGCAGCACACCGGAATTGAAGATGAAGAGACTGACACGCGCCGAGATCCTCGAAAAACTGCGCGCGACCATCGCGCGCGGCGAGCCGATCGTCGGTGGCGGCGCGGGAACGGGCCTGTCCGCGAAATGCGAGGAAGCGGGCGGCATCGACCTCATCGTGATCTACAACTCGGGCCGCTACCGGATGGCCGGGCGCGGCTCGCTCGCGGGGCTGCTCGCGTACGGCAATGCGAACGAGATCGTCGTCGACATGGCGCGCGAGGTGCTGCCCGTCGTCAAGTCGACGCCCGTGCTCGCGGGCGTGAACGGCACCGATCCGTTCTGCAACTTCGACGCGTTTCTCGACGAACTGATCCGGCTCGGATTTTCCGGGGTGCAGAATTTCCCGACCGTCGGCCTCATCGACGGCAATTTCCGCGCGAATCTCGAGGAAACCGGGATGGGCTACGCGCTCGAAGTCGACATGATCCGCCTCGCGCACGGCAAGGGACTGCTGACGACGCCGTACGTATTCAGCGAAGCCGATGCGATCGCAATGACCGAAGCGGGCGCCGACATCGTCGTCGCGCACCTGGGCTTGACGACGGGCGGCACGATCGGCGCGAGCACCGCGCGCCGCCTCGCCGACTGCGTGCCGCTCGTGCGCCGCTGGGCCGACGCGGCAAAATCGGTGCGCGAAGACGTGATCGTGCTGTGCCATGGCGGTCCGATCGCGTCGCCCGAGGACGCCGCGTACATCCTGCGTGAGTGTCCGCAGTGCCACGGTTTCTACGGCGCGAGCTCGATGGAGCGCCTGCCGGCCGAAACCGCATTGACCGACATGACGCGGCGTTTCAAGGAGATCGACAGGCGCGTCGCATCATGATGCCCGCGCGCGTGCGCGCGCCTCTACGAGGAACCGAACGACGATGAACCACACCTCCTTCGCCAGCAGTGTCATCGACGCGCCGACCGACCGCGTCTGGGCGTTCTTCCGCGATTTCAACGGCCTCGCCGCGTTTCATCCGGCGATCGTCGAAAGCCGGCTCGAACCGGGCCCGGACGCGCACACGGTAGGCGCGATCCGGTATCTGACGCTGCAGGACGGCTTCGTCCGCGAAAAGCTGCTGAAGCTCGACGAGCCGAGTCACGCGCTCGAGTATTCGATCGTCGAGACATCGATGCCGGTGCGCAACTATGTCGCGGGCGTGAAGCTCTTCGCCGTCACCGACTCGGGCAAGACGTTCGCGCAATGGTGGGCGAACTTCACGACCGAAGGCGTCGAGTTGCAGCCGGTTGCGGCGTCGATCAGCGAGCATGTGTTCGCGGCGGGATTTCGCGCGCTCGCGGACAAGTTGCGCGCGCGCTGACATGTTGCAGATGTGTTTCGCCGCGCCGATGCCCGTTTCGGGAATCGTGCGCGGCTTGCCGGCGGCTTCTGCCGCCGCTGCGTCGCACCGCCGGCTTGCGGCGCGGCAACGCAGCCCCGCCGGCGAGGTCTCGGGTTCTGGCAATGGCCCTCGGATAAAGCCGGAACCTTTTTGGCCGACCTTGACGGGTCGGCCACTTTCTATCCGCAATCGCGCCGCGCATGGAGGCGCGTTTCCACGCAGGAAGCGAACGGACCGCGCATAACGCGCGATCCGTTCGCACACCGCAACACTTGCGACAAGCGGGCGCAGCCGCGCCGCCCGGAATTCATCTGGATTAAGTTATTCGCCGCCCTGCGTGCGCCCACAAAGATGCATTTGTTACGCATCAACACTGCCCCATCTCGCGACCGATAGCTTGGAAGAAACGAAGCCAGCGAGGGGCTAATCATGAAAGACCTGCAATCGCCCCGTGGCCAACTGCGCGCCACGTTCCTGTCCGTCCTGCTGAGCGCCGTCGTGGCAGCGAGTGCGAGCGCGCATGCCGCGACGGCAACCGGCAAGGTTCCCGGCGACTTCGGTCCGCCGCAAGGCGAGCCGATCCACGCGGCGCTCGTGAGCCCGCCGAACGTGCCGCCGCCCGTCGCCCGCCGCTATCCGGCGAAGGTGGTCGTCGATCTCGAAGTCGTCGAGAAAGTGATGCCGATCGCGGACGGCGTGAACTACACGTTCTGGACCTTCGGCGGCGCGGTGCCCGGCAACTTCATCCGCGTGCGACAGGGCGATACGGTCGAATTCCATCTCAAGAATCGTCCGGACAGCAAAATGCCGCACAACATCGATCTGCACGCGGTGACGGGACCGGGCGGCGGCGCGACGTCGAGCTTCACCGCGCCGGGCCACGAATCGCGCTTCACGTTCAAGGCGCTGAACGAAGGGCTCTACGTGTATCACTGCGCGACCGCGCCCGTCGGCATGCACGTCGCGAACGGGATGTACGGCCTGATTCTCGTCGAGCCGCCCGAAGGCCTGTCGAAGGTCGACCACGAGTATTACGTGATGCAGGGCGACTTCTACACGAACGGCAAGTATCGCGAGAAGGGCCTGCAATCGTTCGACATGGACAAGGCGATCGACGAGCGCCCGACCTACGTCGTCTTCAACGGCGCCGAAGGCGCGCTGACGGGCGACAAGGCGATGCGCGCGCGCACCGACGAAACGGTGCGCCTGTTCGTCGGCAACGGCGGGCCGAATCTCGTGTCGAGCTTCCACGTGATCGGCGCGGTGTTCGACAAGGTGCGCGCGGACGGCTCCGACGTCACGCAGAGCAACGTGCAGACGACGCTGATTCCGGCGGGCGGCGCGGCGACGATCGAGTTCCATACGCGCGTGCCTGGCAACTACACGTTCGTCGATCACTCGATCTTCCGCGCATTCAACAAGGGCGCGCTCGCGATCCTCAAGGTCGATGGCCCGGACAACAAAGCGGTCTATTCGGGCAAGGAGCTCGATACGCTCTACAGCGGCGATCGCCCGGCCGCCGCGGCCGGATCGGCCCCCGCGGCGAACGCGACGCCGGCCGCCGCGGGCGCGAACGCCGGCGCTGCGCTCGCCAAGACGCGTGCAACGACGCCCGCCGCGCCACTGCCGCTGCAAGGACAAGTGAAAGCGGGCGGCACGGTGTTCGCGAGCACCTGCGCGGTGTGCCACCAGAGCGGCGGCGCCGGCCTGCCGGGCGTGTTCCCGCCGCTCGCCGGCTCCGATTTCCTCGCCGCGAATCCGAAGCGCGCGATCGGCATCCTGCTGCACGGGCTGAACGGCAAGGTGACGGTCAACGGCCGCGATTACGATTCGGCGATGCCGCCGATGGCGCAACTGACCGACGACGAAGTCGCGAACGTGGTGACCTACGTGCTGAACAACTGGGGCAATCCGGGCGGCCGGGTCGGCGCGGACGAGGTTGCGAAGGTCCGCACGAAGACGCCCGCGGTCGCCAAGGCTTCGCACTGACACGATCCACCGACGCCAGGGAGCAACGGCCATGCGCGCTTCGTCGACATCGTCATGCGCGGTTCGATTCGCCCGCATCGCGGCGATCGCGCTGACGCTTGCATGCGCCGCGGCGGACGCGCATGCCGCGCGCTTCGTGCGGCTGCCGGGCGGCGACTTCGAGAGCGCGCTGCCGCAAGACGTGCCGGGCCGCTCGACGCCCGTGCACATCGACGCGTTCGAGCTGCAGGACGCGCCGGTGACGGTTCGCGCGTTCGCCGCGTTCGTGAGCGCGCATCCCGAATGGCGGCGCGATCGCGTCGCGCGCGTATTCGCGGGTCCCGCGTATCTCGTCGATTGGGCCGACCCGCTGCATCCCGCGCAGCCGACGTCGCCCGACGCGCCCGTCACGGGCGTCAGCTGGTTCGCCGCGCGCGCGTATTGCGCGAGCGAAGGCGCGCAGCTGCCGACGTGGCTCGAATGGGAATACGCGGCGGCCGCCGACGCGACGCGCACCGACGCGCGCAACGATCCGCTGTGGCGCAGGCAGATCCTGTCGTGGTATGAGCAGCCCGCCGCGCGCGTGCTGCCGCCCGTCGGCGGCGCGCCGAACGCCTACGGCATACGCAACCTGCACGGGCTGATCTGGGAATGGGTCGACGACTTCAATGCGCTCTTCATCAGCGGCGACAGCCGCACGCAAGGCGACCCGGACCAGCAGCGGTTTTGCGGCGCCGGCGCGATCAGCATCGTGCGGCGCGACAGCTACGCGGTACTGATGCGCGTCGCGCTGCTGTCTTCCCTCACCGGCGCGGATTCGACCGGAAGCCTCGGCTTTCGCTGCGCCCGTTCGATTTCAGGAGATTGACGATGAAGCTTGGACACCTCACCCGACGCGGCGCGCTCGCGCTGATCGCCGCCGCGTGCGTCGCGACGACCGCCGAAGGCGCGGGCCTGCCCGCCGCGGCCGCGCAAGCGACCGCCGCGACGGCAACCGACTCGCTCCACCAGGCAAGCGCGACGCTGACCGATCAGGATGGCAAAACGTTCCGCCTGGCCGATTTGCGCGGCACGCCGACGCTCGTCAGCATGTTCTATACGTCGTGCAAGATGGTCTGCCCGATGTTGTTCGAGACGATCGGCCTCACGCTCGGCGTCGGCGGCGAGGCGGCGCGCAAGCGGATCAAGGTCGTCGCGGTGACGATCGATCCCGATCGCGATTCGGTCGCGGTGCTGCGCAAGACCGCGAACGCGCACGGCCTCGACGCGCGCTGGCGGCTTGCGCGCACCGATCGCGACAGCACGCGCGCCGTCGCCGCGCTGCTCGGCATTCAGTACCGGAAGCTCGCGAGCGGTGAGTTCAATCATTCGAGCACGATCGTGCTGCTCGATGCCGACGGACGCATCGCCGCACACACGAACACGCTCGGCGAGACGGACCCGGCGTTCGTCGATGCGATGCGCAAGCTGCTGACCGCGCAATGAAAAAAGCGGCGACGCAGGGCGTCGCCGCTCGTCCGTCGAACCCTGCGGCATGCTGTGCGTCTCGCGCGAAAGCGCTCTGCGTCGAACCGCGCCGGATGTCCATGCACCGCCGCATCCGCGTATGGGCATCCCCTCGATCGCGCATTGCACGCATGTCGAAATCGGCACATGCAGCCGCGCATCGATCGCCAGTCGCGAGCGCGCGGCTCACGGCCTTGCGCCCGCTGCGCGCCGCCGTGCCGTCACGCGCATTCACGCACCGCCCGCGAATCGCATTCGCGCGACTCGCGACGCGCGCCCGGCTCCATCACGCGCCTTCGCGCTTCTTCGCCTGCAGCGCGCGAATCCGCATCACGGCCGCGGCGTCGTGCACCGTCGATTCGTACATCTGCGCGAGATCGTGCTTGAGCGCAGTGCGCGAGCCTCCGTCGAGATACACCATGTGCCCCGACGGATAGAATCGCGCCGACAGGTTCCCGCGCACTGCCGGATCGTCGAGCGGCATCTGCTGCAAGTCGAGCACCGTCTGGTAGAACGGCGTGACGAAGTCGTAGAGACCGTTCGCCGACAGCACCTTCAGGTCGACGTTGAGCGCCATCACCGCGGCGAGATCGCCCGCCGTGTAGAGGATCACGTTGCCCTTCGCGTCGACGCCCTGCTGCTCGCCCGTCGGATCGACGTGGCCGAAGTCCCAGTACTTGAACGCCTGGTCGTTCAGGTCGGTGAACGACGAATTCGACGTGTACTTCAATTGCTCGTTCAGATACGCGTTCCACATCGCCGTGTAGACGCCGGACACCGCCGTCATCGTCGGATCGTTACCGCCCGAGTTCGGATCGATCTTGCCCGCGATCCCCGATTCGATTCCCGTCACGCGGCCGTCGTACCCGCCGAGCGCCAAGCCGCGCGCCTTCAGCAGCGTCGTCAGGAACAGCGAATTGCCGCGCGTGTCGTAGCCCGCGATGTCGAGGCTCCACGACAACAGCGTCGTCGTGTCGATGCCGGTGTAGTCGGACAGCTTCTTGACGATGGCCGCATCGGCGTGCGGGAACTTGCGCAGCGCGTCGAGATAGTCGGTGCGCGCGAACTGCGCGACTTCCTCGACGAACGCGCCGAGATCGGTCGGCGCCGGCGCGACGCCGAGCTGCTTGTGATACCACGCGTCGGCGGCCGCGGTCGGCAGCGCGCCGACCGGGTTGCCCGCCTGCTTGTAGTCGAGGATCGACGATTGCAGCGTGATGCCGTTCAGGTCGACGCCGTCCTCATGGAGCTTGTACGCGAGCACGCAGCTGCGCGCGGTGCCGTACGATTCGCCGAACAGGAACTTCGGCGAATTCCAGCGGTTGTTCTTCGTCAGATAGCGCTTGATGAACTGCTTGATCGAGTTCGCGTCCTGGTCGACGCCCCAGAAATCGCGGTTCTTGTGCGGCGCGATCGCCGCCGAATAGCCGGTGCCGACCGGATTGATGAACACGAGATCGCTCTTGTCGATCAGGCTGTCCGGATTGTCTTCCATCCGGTATGGCGCGGGCGGCGTGAAGCTCGGCATCGACGTCTTGATCCGCCTCGGCGCGAACGATCCGAGCAGCACGAACACCGCCGACGAGCCCGGCCCGCCGTTGTAGAAGAACGTGACGGGCCGCGTGTCCTCCCGCTGTCCGTCCTGCGTGAACGCGACGTAGAAGATCTTCGCGTTCGGCTGCGAACTGCTCGGGTCGACGGTCACGAGGTGGCCCGCCGTCGCGGCGTACGCGATCGTGCGGCCGTCGATCTGGATCGTGTGATGCGTGAGCGCCGCGGCCTCGGTCGTGTCCGTCACCGAATCGTCGGGACCGTTGCCGTACGCGACCGGATCGAAGAACGGCTGATCGCCGTCCGCCTTCGGCGTCACGGCGGTCGGCGGCGGCGCGTGGACCGAAGCCGACGCGCCGTGATGCAGCGGCTGCACGCCGCCGGAAGATGTCGTATCGATGCTCATCGTGCTGCTCCTTCTGGTTCTATTAGGTGGTGCATGAACGAATCGTCAATCGTGCCAAACCGTTTGCGGTCGATTGCGACGGCGCGCGTGTCTCGGGCAACCGATCGCGTCGAGCCGGCACCGGAGCGCATCGGCTTCGCGCGACGCGCGTCCGCTGCCACGACCGCTTTGTCGCAATTGCAGCGAAGCCGCCGTTGCGATGCCGGCGTCGCCGCACTGCGGGCCGGAACGACGAAACGCCGTCGACGCTGCGGCGGCGCGGCGCCGCTGCTCACCGCGTCCGCCGCGTCGACGACCGGCTAGCCGGCGCCGTCGAGCGGTCACTGCTTGCCGCCGAACCGCTGCGGTCGGCACCGCCGCTATCGGCCCCGCGCCGCAAAATCTCGGGCGCCGCGACGCCGGCGTCAAGCGCCCCGACGCCGCAGCCTGCGAACCGTCGCATCGAGCGCATCGGCAAGACGGCGCGTCGGCACATGAGGCGCCGTCGGAGCGTCGCGCCGGCTCGCGATCACCCCGCCGCGCCGCTCTTCAGCGCCGCCGCAACCTTCGCGCCGTCGGGGCTGCCGAGCCCCGTGCATGCGTCCCAGCCGGGCGTCGCCGCATACGCGCCGTTGTCGCCGGCCGAGACGTCGCGCAGCGCGCCCGTGTTCCGGTACAGCTTCGGGTTGATCCAGCCCGCCGGGCTGCCCGCCGCCGCGTTGATCCGCGCGACGAGCGCGGCCCACAGCGGCGCGACGGCGCTCGTGCCGCCCATCGCCGTCGACGTGCCCGCGACGAGCACCTCGTAGCCCGTCGCGGGCGACGCGTCGCCCGCGACGTCGGGCACGCCGCGCTTCGTGAGCGGCGACGCGCTGCCGCCCTGCGCGAGCGTCGCGCTCAGGCCCTTCTGCCAGTTCGGCACGTCGAACACGGCGCTCACGCCGCCGCCCGTCGAGCCGCCGCCCGCCGCGTCGTCGTTCCACACGACTTCGCTGCGGATACCCTGCCCCGGCAGCGCGTCGAGCCGCGTGCCGCCGCACGCGAGCACGTACGGGCTCGATGCCGGAAAGTCGACGTGATTCGCGCCGTCCTGCAGGCCGTCGCTCGAGCCGGCGTCGCCGGACGCCGCGCACACGGTCACGCCGAGCGCCGCGGCCGATTGCAGCACGCGGTTGAACGCCTGCAGCGATTGCGACGTCCACGCGGCCTCCGGACCGCCCCAGCTGATCGTGACGACCGACGGCCGGTTCGTCGTGTCGTGCACCGCCTGGTTGACCGCCTGGATGAAGCCGGCGTCGCTGTTCTGCGTGAAATAGACGGCGAGCGTCGCGCCGGGTGCGATCGCGCCCGCGATCTCGAGATCGAGCGCGACTTCGCCGTCCGGCCCGCTGGGATCGCCGGTCGGCGCGTTGCGGCCGGCGCCGACGTTCACGTCGACGAGCGTCGGCTGCCGCGCGAGCCCGAGGCCGCTGAAATACTGCTGGATCTCGGCAGGCCGATATCCGCCGCCGAGCTCGACGACGGCGATGCATTGACCCGCGCCGTCGCCGGGCGGGAAATCGTAGAGCGCCGCGAGCTGCGGCGGCGTGTAGGTGACGGCGGCGCCGCGCGCGGGCTGGAAGGTCGGCCGCACCCGGAAATGCGGGCGGGCCTGCGGACGGTTGTCGAGCCCGAGCACCGCGGTGACGACGTCGTGCAGTTCATCGGGCAGCGTGACGTCGCCCGTGCGTCCGCGATACTGGCCGATCGTCCGATGCTCGAAGCGCTGCAGCTTCACGCCGAACGCCGCCTCGAACTGCGCGATTGTGCCCGACAGCACGACGAGGCTCTCGACCGGATCGACGCGCGCGACCGTCAGATCGTGCTGCTTCGCGAACGCTTCGACCTTCCCGACGTCGTCGGGATGCGCGCAGAAATGCTGGGCGAACGCTTCGCGCGAGACCGGCTTCGCGTCGGGATCGCCGCTCGCGAGGCCTTGCAACAGCGTATCGAGGCGCTGCTCTTCCTGCCGCCGCAGCATCACCATCACGTGGATCGTCTCGGCCGGATCGCATGGACCGATGCACGTGGATTCGGCGACGATTTGCGGTTCGTTGCCGGCGTGAAGATGCCTTGCCATATTCGGATCCTCCAGAAGCCGTGGTGACGGGTTGCCAGGATTCGGACACGGTCGCGCGATCGCAGTTCCGACCGGTATGTCGGACGGCGCACACACGCCGTCGACGGGACCATGCGACAGTACGGCAAAGCAAGTGTAAAGCACGCGCGGCGATCCTGTGTCGGCATCGCGAGCGTTCGTGACGGCGCATTCGTGGCATCGCGGAGTCGGGCACGCGACGTTCGGCCTATCGCGAACGACGCGTGCCCGCGCAGGCGGGCGCGTGCCTCGCGCGACGTGCGCGGCACGCGGATTCCGGCGCTTCGCGGTTAGTTGCTTCGCATGCGCCAATGGCCGCATGTGTTGACGCCGATATCGATGCCCGCGTTCGCGCGTCGCGTCAGTCGATCGACAGCCGCAGCGCGAAGCCGAGCAGCACGGCCGAAAAGGTCCAGCGCTGCGCGGTCTGCGCGAGCGGATGCGCGCGCAACCATCCCGCGATGCGCGTCGCCCCCGCGACGCACGCGAGATCGAAGCACAGGCCCGCGAGCACGAGCACGGCGCCGAGCACCGCCATCTGCACGATCACGGGCGCGCCGCCCCGCTCGACGAACTGCGGCAGCAGCACCGAGCAGAACAGCAGCGCCTTCGGGTTGAGCAGATTGGTGAGCAGCCCTTTGACGAAGGTCTGGCGCAGCCGCACGGCGGGGTGCGCCAGACCTTCGTCGGACAGTGCGAACGCCGGCGAGCGGAAGATCTGCACGGCGATGTACGCGAGATACAGCGCGCCGCCGTAGCGCACGGTCTCGTAGAGCCACGGCGCGCTCTTGAGGAGCGCGGCGACGCCGCACGCGGACAGCGTGACGTGCACGGCGCGCGCGAGCCCGAGCCCGGCCGCGGCGGCCGCGCCGTGACGCGCGCCGCGGCCGATGCCCGTTTGCAGCACGCACGCCATGTCCGGCCCGGGCACCGCGTAAATGGCGACGACGGCAGCGACGTAGACGAGCAGCAAGTGAGCGGAAAACATGGTCGAACCCGGGCTTCGAAAGAGTTCCATGATGCATCTGCTCAATGAGGGTTTATTGGCTTATTTGGTTGGATTACCCGCCAAACTTATTGGAATACACTACTAGTAAGCGCTTTTTTAGAGCATGTCCATATCATGATCGATCTCGACAAAACCGACCGCGCCATCCTCGCCGCAGTGCAGCTCGACGGCCGCATCCCGGTCGCCCGCCTCGCCGACTCGGTAGGGCTGAGCGAAACGCCGTGCGCACGCCGCCTCAAGCGGCTCGAAAGCGACGGCTACATCGAGCGCTACCGCGCGCAACTGTCGCGCAACGCGCTCGGCTTCGGCGTCGTCGCATTCGTGCTGCTGCGCTGCGCGGTTCACGACCGCGGCGTCGCGAACCACTTCGAGCGCGAGGTGCTCGGCATTCCGCGCATCCTGTCGTGCCACAACGTGTCGGGCTCCGCCGACTATCTGCTGCAAGTCGTCGCGCACGATCTCGACGACTACGGGACGTTTCTGCGCGAGACGCTGCGCGTGCTGCCGGGCGTCACGTCGATCGAATCGGCGCTGTCGCTGCGCGAGGTGAAGCGCGAGGCCGAGCTGCCGATTCCTTGAGCGGCGGCGCGCGTCGCCGCCGGCCGGGCGCGGCGCGAGCCGTGCGCGCAACGGACCGGCGCGCACGCGAGCCGCGCCGTCTGTCGACGCTGCTTGCGCGTCCGCTATCATGCAAAGCCTCCGATATGCATTTTCGAGCCCCCCGCAATGACCGAAGCCGAACCGATCCGCGTCGAACAATTCGTCGCCCGCCCGCCTGCGCAGGTCTGGGTGGCGCTCACCGAACCCGCGGCGCTCGCGCGCTGGTGGGCGGCGGGCGACGTACGCCCCGTGCCCGGCCACCCTTTCACGCTCGACATGGGCCCGTGGGGCCAGCAGCCGTGCGAAGTCACCACGGTCGAGCCCGAGCGCCGCTTCGCAATCGCGTTCGCGAAAGGCACGCTCGACACGACGATCTCGTGGCGGCTCGAACCGGAATCCGGCGGCACGCGCGTGTTCTTCGAGCATGCGGGCTTCGATCTCGACGCGCCGCAAGCGCGGATCGCGTACGAAGGGATGAAGCGCGGCTGGCCTGCCGTGCTCGCGCGAATCGAGCAGGCGATCGGGAACTGAGCCCGCCCCGCGCGCGATTCGCCGACCTCGCAGCCGCGAATCGCGCCCCCTTTGAGCGCTGTCATCAAACTGCCTGATCGCCAGCGCTAGGATCAAACGGTCCGTCTCATCAAGGGCCGTCATGAACCACCCCCTGCCCGCCGCGACGAGCGGAGAGCTCGGCCGCACCCGGCATCTGGGCATCGCGCTCCTCGTCGTGCTCGTCGCGAGCGGCGTCGCCTACGTGTTCGTCCATGTGTTCGCCGATCTCGCGCCCATCGGCGAGCGCTCCGTATTCCCCTATCTGCTGCTCGGCGTCGCGCTCGCGATCGCGCTCGGCTTCGAGTTCGTCAACGGCTTTCACGACACCGCGAACGCGGTCGCGACCGTCATCTACACGCATTCGCTCACGCCGAACGTCGCGGTGATCTGGTCGGGCATCTGGAATTTTCTCGGCGTGATGGCGTCGACGGGCGCGGTCGCGTTCGGCATCCTGCAGTTGCTGCCCGTCGAGCTGATCCTGCAGGTCGGCCACGGCGCGGGCTTCGCGATGGTGTTCGCGCTGCTGATCGCGGCGATCGCATGGAATCTCGCGACCTGGTACTTTGGGCTGCCGTCGTCGAGCTCGCATACGCTGATCGGCTCGATCATCGGCGTCGGGCTCGCGAACCAATTGATGCACGGACCGTCGGGCACGAGCGGCGTCGATTGGGCGCAGGCGGCGAGCGTCGGCAAGTCGCTGCTGCTCTCGCCGATCGTCGGTTTCCTGTGCGCGGGCCTGCTGCTCGCCGCGCTGAAGGCGCTCGTGCGCGTGCCGGCGCTCTATCGCGAGCCGCAGAAGAACAAGCCGCCGCCGTTCTGGGTCCGCTGCCTGCTGATCCTGACCTGCACCGGCGTGTCGTTCGCGCACGGCTCGAACGACGGCCAGAAAGGCATGGGGCTCATCATGCTGATCCTGATCGGCACGGTGCCGACCGCGTACGCGCTCAACAAGGCCGTCACGCCCGGCGAGACGCAGACGTTCATCGCCGTCGCGCGCCAGGCGTCCGCGACGCTCGCGCGCTACGCGGGCGACGCGCCGCCGTCGCCGAATCCCCGCGCCGGCGTCGAAGCGTACGTGCAGTCGCGCCAACTGAGCCGCGCGACGCTGCCCGCGGTCCGGCAACTGTCGGACTCGCTCGCGGCCGAGGTCGGCGCGACGGGCTCGATCGCGAAAGTCCCCGAAGGCCAAGCGGACAACGTGCGCAATACGATGTATCTCGTGTCCGAGGCGCTACGCCTGATGGAGAAAACCGGACAGCCGGCGTTCTGGCCGCAGGACCGCCGCGCGCTTGGCGACTATCGCGCGCAGCTCGATCACGCGACGAAGTTCATTCCGACCTGGGTCAAGGTCGCGGTCGCGATCGCGCTCGGTCTCGGCACGATGGTCGGCTGGCGACGCATCGTCGTGACCGTCGGCGAGAAGATCGGCAAGCAGCATCTGACCTACGGGCAAGGCGCGTCGGCGGAAGTCGTCGCGATGCTGACGATCGGCGCGGCCGACGCGTACGGATTGCCCGTGTCGACGACGCACGTGCTGTCGTCGGGCGTCGCGGGCACGATGGCCGCGAACGGCTCGGGACTGCAATGGGGCACCGTGCGCAGCCTCGTGCTCGCGTGGGTGCTGACGCTGCCCGCATCGATCGCGCTCGCGGGCGCGCTCTACTGGGGCTTCCACGCGCTGCTCTGACGCCATGCGCGCGCCGCCGGATTGCAGCGCAAGATTCGGAGCGCGTCGTGTCGGCCGTCCCGCTAGACTCGCCGCATCGACCCATTCACGATGCAGCGAGGAAGCGCCGATGAATACGACGTTCGAACCATCCGCGGCAGCCGCTCGGACGCACGACGAAACGACGGCCTTCGCGTCGCGCGAAGCGGCGCTCGCGCGGCGGATCGACGCGCTCGCGTGGCAGGCGATCGAACAGGATCTCGACCGCGACGGCCGCGCGATCGTCCGCGGGCTGCTCGCACGCCGCACGTGCGAAGCGCTCGCCGCGCTCTATGCGCGCGACGACTTGTTCCGCAGCCGCGTGACGATGGCGCGCCACGGTTTCGGCCGCGGCGAATACAAGTATTTCGGTTATCCGCTGCCGCGCGTGATACATGCGCTGCGCACTGCGCTCTACCCGCATCTCGCGCCGATCGCGAACCGCTGGAATACGCTGATGCGCGTCGATGCACGCTTCCCCGTCGAGCACACCCGATTCATCGAGCGCTGTCACGCCGCGGGTCAGTTGCGTCCGACGCCATTGCTGCTGCGCTACCGCGAAGGCGATTACAACTGCCTGCATCAGGATCTGTACGGCGAGCACGTATTTCCGCTGCAGGCGGCGATCCTGCTGTCCGAGCCAGGCGTCGATTTCGCGGGCGGCGAGTTCGTCATCACCGAACAACGGCCGCGCATGCAGTCGCGCGTGGACGTCGTGCCGCTCGAGCAAGGCGATGCGGTGATCTTCGCCGTGCATCATCGCCCCGCGCAAGGCACGCGCGGCGCATATCGGGTGAATCTGCGGCATGGCGTGAGCCGCTTGCATGCCGGGCAGCGACACACGCTCGGGATCATCTTTCACGATGCGCTGTGACGCCGGATGCGACGAGACGCGCGCCCTTGCGGGCAACGCACGTCGATTCGCATTCGCCTCCCTCTTCTCGCTCGGCGAATCGGCCGTGTCGAATGTAATGGTTGCGCATGCATCCATCTGCCGCGCGGCACAGGCATCGGCCATGTGATTCGACGAGCAAGAGTGAATCCACGTTCGCACTCACGGTTCGATCATCGCGCCGCCGAGCGCCGCTCGATCATCCGACATGTCCACGCATGCCACACATGCAACCGAATCGAAAGGTTTGCTTGCGTTGCGAAACGAAATTCATCAGGATAATTAACGATAACGTCGAGCAGACAGTCTCCTCCACAGCGACGCATTCATGTTTCGCGTGTGCTAGCGCGACGTCGAAAACGAATCGATCGCACTCGCCAATGTTCGGCACCACCCCGTTCGCCAATTTACCTCCTTGCGAGGCCGCCGCACGCGCCGCCTATTCGCTACTCTTGCCGGCAGCCAGGATCGGCCGCGTTCGCGCGACGCTCGTTAGCCACCGAAGGCCTCGCAACATCGCTCGACGTGCGCCGCTCGTGATTCGGAACGGAGGTGGAACCATGCGTAATTTCTTCGATCTGGTCGGACAAGCGGCATCCCGCACGCCGGATGCCGAGGCGCTAGTCGCCGACGACACTCGGCTCACCTATCTCGCACTCGCCGCGCAGAGCCTGTCATTCGCCGAGCGGCTGCAGGCGCTCGAGATCGCGCCAGGCGAGCGGCTCGCAATCTTTCTCGACAAGCGCGTCGAGGCCGTCGTCGCGATGCTCGGCGCGGCCGCCGCAGGCGTCGTGTTCGTGCCGATCAATCCGATCCTCAAGCCCGATCAGGTCAATCACATCCTCGCCGACAGCGGAGCGCGCGGCATCGTCACGTCGTCGCTGCGCGCACGGATTCTCGGCGACGACGTGCTCGCGACCATTCCGTACGTGATCCTGACCGATACGAAGACGCAAGCGCCGACGCCGTCCTCGCGCACGACGTATCTGCGATGGATGCAGGCTGACGCGCCGCCCGAGTCTGCCGCGAGTGCTCACGCAAGCGCGGCAACGTCACTGCAGGCCGACACGATCGATACCGATCTCGCCGCGCTCCTTTACACGTCCGGCTCAACCGGCCGCCCGAAAGGCGTGATGCTCAGCCATCGCAATCTGCTCGAAGGCGCATGGAGCGTCGCGCACTATCTGCGTCACACGGCCGCAGACCGCGTTCTCGCTGCGCTGCCGCTCAGCTTCGACGCCGGCCTCAGCCAACTGACGACCGCATGGGCCGCAGGCGCAACCGCCGTGCTCGTCAACTATCTGATGCCGGCAGACGTCGTCGACATCTGCCGGCGCGAACGGATCACCGGCTTCGCGGGCGTGCCGCCGCTCTGGATCCAGCTCTCGCGCGCCGCATGGCCCGACGACGCACGCGCGCGGCTGCGCTATTTCGCGAACACCGGCGGCCACATGCCGCAACCTGTGTTGCACGCGCTGCGCGGCCTCTTTCCGCATGCGCTGCCATATCTGATGTACGGGCTGACCGAGGCGTTCCGCTCGACCTATCTCGATCCCGCCGAAGTCGATCGCCGGCCCGATTCGATCGGCAAGGCGGTGCCGAACGCACGGATTCTCGTCGTGCGCGAGGACGGCGCGCCATGCGCGCCGAACGAGGTCGGCGAGCTCGTTCACGTCGGCGCGTGCGTGACGCTCGGCTACTGGAACGATCCGGCACGCACCGCGCTCCGCTATCGGCCGTCGCCCGAGGCGCGGCCGGGCGGCGCGCAGCGTGAGACGGCCGTCTGGTCGGGCGATCTCGTGCGCCGCGACGACGATGGATTTCTCTATTTCGTCTCCCGCAACGATGCGCAGATCAAGAGCTCCGGCTACCGGATCAGCCCGGAAGAGATCGAAAACGTCGCGTACGCGAGCGGACTCGTTGCGGAGGCCGTCGCGCTCGGCGTGCCGCACGACGCGCTCGGCGAGGCGATCGCACTCGTCGTCGTGCCGCTGTCCGTCGACTCGTTCACGCCCGATGCGCTGCGCACGTGGTGCGCGAAGCAACTGCCGCCATACATGGTGCCCCATACGATCGCGGCGCGCGCGTCGCTGCCGCACAACCCGAACGGGAAATTCGACCGCGTCGCGTTGCGCGCGGATGCGGCGAACCTCGTCGAAACGCTTTGACGGCGAGCCTGCCATGCGAGGCGATTGACCGGCGCGCGGCGTTTCAGATCGACCTTGCCGCGCGCCGCCGGCACCCATGCCGCGCGACTCGCGCGCACGACGCGGCGACCTTCGCTTACAACCATATTTCGCCCGCTCGGTGCGCTGCGCTGAATTGCCGCGCTCACGTCCACGAGCGCTTAGCGGCATGCGCGACGGCCGCGCGCGCCCGCATTCGGCCGAATCAATTCCCGGCGCCGGTTTCCGTTCCGCCACGAATATATTCGCGCGTCATTCCTCGACGGAAAACAAGAATTTACCGCACATCTAATAAACCCGAATCCGTTCGAATATTTACTCGATACCATTCCCTACTGACAGCGATTTCGTGAAACGATACGGCACTTACTCGGCTCGCACAAAAATTTCGTCCACGCAAAAACGAAATGAACTCGCCTATTGCATCGAGCCGGCGGTTTAAATGCCGGGCACCATATCGAACAGGCCGCAACCCGTCTCCACATGGGCCGGATCGTTGCAGACAGCGAAAAACACCTGGGGCATCGAGATAAAAATATCGAACGCCACCTCAAAATGAATCGCCGATTATCCGAACGCCGCTCTTGCAATCGTTATTACATTTGATATTATTTCCGGACAATTTCAACGTCATTGCGTTATCCGATTTTCATTGGCGACGCGTCCCCAACTCGGTACACGGCACTTTCGAAAGTCTTGATTTTCAATAACGGGGGCATGCAAATTGAGCAGGCTGCTTCAACGCGAATATCGAACAGGTGGGGACGACGGTGCGGGATCGTCGTCGGGAGAAAGCGCTTCGACACCCATGTTCTCCGCCGCCTTGCCGGAATCGCGCGACGTCCGCACGCTGACCGAGACTTTCAGGCAGGCGGCGCTGCAGATCGGCTATCAGCATCATGCGATCGTCGAGCTGTCGGGCACGTCGCATTCCACGTCGGTCAACGTCGTCTCGCTGCACTACCCGTCCGAATGGGTCGAGCATTACACGCGAAACGACTACTTCGACATCGATCCCGTCCCTCGCGCGGCGTTCCGGTACAGCACGCCGTTCTCATGGAGCGATGTCGCGACGTCGAACCTGCGTGAACGGAACCTGCTGATGGAAGCGGAGGACGCGGGCCTCGACAACGGCATCAGCATTCCGCTTCATCAGCCGCTCGGACACGTGCTGCTGATCAACCTGTCCGGCACCGCGCCGACACACGACGCCGAAGCGAAATGGCGCAACGCCTATCTGCTCAGCATGCAGTTCCATCTGCAATTCCAGAGCATGCGGACGAGCCGCCCCATGCCGCCTTCCGTCCACCTGACGGATCGCGAGCAGATATGCCTGACCTGGGTCGCGCGCGGCAAGTCGTCGTGGGTCATCGCGAACATGCTCGACATCTCCAAGTACACGGTCGACTTCCACATCGAGAACGCGATGGAGAAGCTCAACACGCGCAGCCGCACGTTCGCCGCCGTGAAGGCGACGCGACAAGGGCTGATTTTTCCATGAATTCACCGTCCATCCGGATGCGTTAACGCCGTCCGTCATGCCCGCCGCGTCGTGCGCCGACGCGACGCGATCGGCCGATTGCATCGGAATCCTGATCGAGCCGCGTCGAACGCCATTCCGTACGCCGTCGCCATCGTCGCCATGCAGCGGCGAGGACATGTCGCGTTCGTATGCGGCGCGCGTTCAGTGCATGGCCGGATCGTCGTCACGGCGACGCGCGCGTCTCTCAACCATCACCGCTCATACGCGATCGCACGCGCCTTATCTTCACGCCGACGATCGATCCATCGGAGAACGAAGCGCCATGTCATACATCATCGCCGGCCGATTGAACGAACTGCCGCCGCACGTTCAGGCCGATCTCGGCGCGTATCGCTACGACGTGTTCGTCCGCCGGCTCGGCTGGACGATTGCGGCCCACGCGCGCGACGATCACGCGGAATGGGACGAGTTCGACGGTCCGTCGACGATCCACGTCGTCGCACTCGACGACGCGCGTCGAGTATGCGGCTACGCGCGCCTGTTGCCGACGACGGGCCCGTACCTGCTGCGCGATGTCTTTCCGCATCTGCTCGGCTCGGCGCCCGCGCCGCAATCGCCGACGGTCTGGGAGATGTCGCGCTTCGCCGCATCGCGCCGGCGCCGCCGCGCGACCGAGCACCAATCGCTCGGGATGGATTTCTTTCCGTCGGTGCTCTCGGTGGCCGCGTCGCTCGGCGCGACGCGCGTGGTCGGCGTGATGTCGCTGTCGATCGAGCGCCTGTACCGGCGCTCGGGATTCGCGCTGCAGCGCCTCGGCAACGCGGCGCCGTACGCGGGCGGCAGCATCTCCGCGTGCTCGGTCGAATTGCCGCGCCTCGCGTTCGCGCCGTTCGGCCGGATGCAGTGCGCGTCGTGCCTGTCGATGCATTGACGCGAGCGCGTCGGGGCGAGACGCGCGTCTTGTCGTTTTTGCCGATTTCTCCATGTCCGACGTCCGACGCGCCGGCTCGCTTTATCGCTCGCCGTTCGGCGTCGCTCGGGTGTCTTCCGAGGCCACGCGCCGTCCGATTGGACCGCCTCCGCCAACTTCGCTGACTGTCCGCCAAGGCTCTTATGGCCACGGCCTCGGCCGGCTGGCCGCGAGGCAGCCGATCTTGCCGGACGCTCGGTACTCACCGTCTCAAGAGTCCTCATTCGCCTGCACGCCGGCGTTCGCGCTGCCGCCGGCCGCGAGCCTCCGGTCACGCGCGCCGCCGCGCCGCCAGTGCAGCGGCCGCCATCCCGATGCGTCCATGCAGGCCGATCCCAGCTCCGTCATGCGATCCGGCCCCCATCGACATCCGCAGCATTACGACTTGACTCAGTTCTGATTTTGAACCTACGATCCATCATTACATCGAACGATGTAACATTTTTCGATGAATAATTGGCCGTCGACCTAACCGGAGCGTCACGACATGTCCCGTCCCAATTCCGCCGCGGGCCCATCGCTCGCGCAGCCGCTCACCTTGCCGAACGGCATGGTGCTGAAGAATCGCCTCGCGAAATCGGCGCTGAGCGAAGCGCTCTGCGGCCACGACGGCCGCGTGACGCCGCAGCTGATCGCGCTGTACCGGCGCTGGTCGAATTCGGGTGCGGGGCTGCTCGTCACCGGTAACGTGATGATCGACAGCAAGGCGCTCGGCGAGCCCGGCAACGTCGTGATCGAAGACGAGCGCGACCTGCCGAAGCTGCGCGAATGGGCGGCGGCCGGCAAGGCGCACGGCAGCGAGTTCTGGATGCAGATCAACCATCCGGGCAAGCAGGCGATGCGCGGGCTCAACGCGGAGACGGTCGCGCCGTCCGCGATCGGCTTCGGGCCGAAGCTCTCCCGGTATTTTCTCGTGCCGCGCGAACTGACGGGCGCGGAGATCGAGAACCTGATCCGCCGCTACGGGACGGCCGCCGCGATCGCGCAGAAGGCCGGCTTCACCGGCGTTCAACTGCACGGCGCGCACGGCTATCTGATCAACCAGTTCCTGTCGCCGCAGCACAACCGGCGCACCGACGAATGGGGCGGCAGCGCCGAAAACCGCCGGCGCTTCGTGCTCGCGGTGTACGAGGAAGTGCGGCGCCGGGTCGGTCGAGACTTTCCGATCGGCATCAAGCTCAATTCCGCCGATTTCCAGCGCGGAGGCTTCACCGAAGACGAATCGCTCGACGTGATCCGTGCACTCTCTAAAGCCGGCATCGACCTGATCGAAATTTCCGGCGGCACTTACGAGGAGCCCGTGATGCAGCGTGGCGACCGCAAGACGTCGACGATGGCGCGCGAGGCGTACTTCCTCGAATTCGCCGAAAAGGTGCGCGCCGAAGTGGACGTGCCGCTGATGGTCACGGGCGGCTTCCGCAGCCTCGCCGGCATGGAAGCGCCGCTGCGCGACGGCGCACTCGATCTGATCGGCCTCGGCCGCATTCTCGCGATCGAGCCCGACGCGCCCGCGCGCCTGCTGCGCGGCGAGGAGACGCGGCATCGCGTGAAGCCGCTCAGCACCGGCATCAAGTATTTCGACGATCTCGGCTCGCTCGAAGTCACCTGGTACACGCGGCAGCTCCATCGGATCGGCAAGGGCCGCAATCCGATCCCCGACGAGAACGCGCTGAAGTCGTTCCTGCTCGATTTGTCGTCGAAGGGCTGCGCGATCTTCAGGGCGCGCCGCTTGCGTGCTTCGTCATCCGAAGCGTCGGCGGCGCACGGCTCGGCGACGCCGATCGTCGGCGGCCGGCGTCACGACGCGCATTGAGCGATGCGATGTGCGTGGCCGTTCGCCGTCGATCGGGAAGATCGATGGCGGACGGCGGCGCTTGTTATGGTGTCGCGACCGGTCGAAGCATCTCGGTCATCGCGCCGACAAGCGTTCGCGTTGGCTTGCGATCAACTGTCACGGCATCGCACCGCGCGCGATCGCAAACGAATCGATCGCCGTCCGCAAGCCACACCGGCCGCATCGACTGCGAGCCGCGCTATTCAGCCCGCCACGGCGTCAATCGCCGCTGCAACGCGCGCAGCCCGATCTCCAGCGCGAGCGCGATCGCGCCGATCACGAGAATCCCCGCGACGACGACGTCCGTCACGAGGAAGCGCGACGCCGAATACACCATGAAGCCGAGCCCGCGCGTCGCCGCGATCAGCTCGGCCGCGACGAGCGTCGACCAGCCCGCGCCGAGCGCGATGCGCACGCCCGTCAGGATGTCCGGCAGCGCGCTCGGCAGCACGACATGGCGCAACAGCCTGAAGCGCGTCGCGCCGAGCGATGCGCCCGCTCGCAAGCGGCTCTCCGATACCCCGCTCGCGCCTGCGGCAGTCGCGATCGTCAGCGGTGCGAACATCGTCAGATAGATCAGCAGGATCTTCGACGCATCGCCGATCCCGAACCAGACGACCATCAACGGCAAGTACGCAAGCGGCGGAATCGGTCGGTAGAACTCGACGATCGGATCGACTACGCCGCGCACGATCCGGTTCGTCGCAATCAGGATGCCTACCGGAATCGCGGTCACGATCGCGAGCGCGAACGCCGCCGTCATCCGCGACAAGCTCGCGAACAAGTGCTGGCCGAGCGTCGCGTCGTCGAAGCCTTCGGTGCTCAGCGTGACGAGCTTGCGCAGCACCGCCTCGGGGCTCGGCAGCAGCGCGGCCGACACCCATTCGAAATGCGCGGCGAGCCACCAGCCGCCGACGAGCGCGGCCCAAGTCGCGATTGCGGCCGCATGGCCCGCATGCACACGCAGCCGGCGGCGCTCACGCGACGCCGCGCCCGTGCCCGCCGCCGGCAGCGGCAACGTCAGATTGGGATTCTGTTCGGTCGAGGCCAAAGTCAAACCTCCTCGGTTTCCCGCATCAGTCGCTCGACGAGCGCGAGATGGATTTCGGTGAAGCGCGGATCGCTCTTGATCGAACGCATCGACTCGCCGTCCGCGTAGCGCCGCGCGAAGTCGAGCGAATGGCGCGCGACGATTCGCCCGGGCCGCGGCGACAGGATCAGCAGCTCGGTCGCGAGCAGCACCGCTTCCTCGACGCTGTGCGTGATCAGGAAAATCCCCTTGCCGGTCGCACGCCATACGTCGAGCAGCAGCGTCTGCATGTGCTCGCGCGTCAACGCGTCGAGCGCGCCGAGCGGCTCGTCCATCAGCAGGAACGAAGGATCCGCGGCCAGCGCGCGCGCGAGCCCGACGCGCTGGCGCATCCCGCCCGAAATCTCGTCGATCCGATGCTGCTCGAAGCCCGCGAGCTTCACGAGCCGCAGCACCTCGCGCGCTCGCGCGTCGCGCGCGTCGCGGCCGATGCCCCGCATCCGCAGCCCGAATGCGACGTTGTCGATCACGTTCAGCCACGGCATCAGCGCGTCGTCCTGAAACACGACGCCGCGATCGGCGCCCGGTCCCGCGACGGACACGCCGTCGACGGTCACGCGGCCCGACGTCGGCCGCTGAAAGCCCGCGAGCAACGACAGCAGCGTGCTCTTGCCGCAGCCGGACGCGCCGAGCGCGACGACGATCTCGTTGCTGCCGACCGACATCGACACCTCCTCGAGCGCCGTCAATGCGCCGCGGCGCGATTCGTAGACGACGGACACATGCTGCGCAGCGAGCTTCGCCATATCGATGCCGCTCCGTCGAATATCAGCGCGCCGCGACCGACGCGCGAACGAACCGGTCCGTCACCGTCGGCCGGTAGTCGGGCAGCACGCGGTCGATCTTGCGCTGCTCCTTCAGGAAGCGCGCAGTCGATGCGATCGCGGCAGCCGTCCCGCCGCCGAGCAGCTCGGGCGATGCCTGCTCGGACGCGGTCGGATAGAGATTGCCGGCGAGCAGCTGCGGAATGTCGCCCGTCGTCGCGCCGCTCAGGCGCGAGATCGCGGCGACCTGCGGCGACGCGCTCGCCCACGTCTTTCCGTTGGCGCGATAGTCGGCGATCGCCTGCGTCGTCACGTTCACGAACTTCGACACGAAGTCCGGATGGGCCTGCGCGAAGTCGCTGCGCACCGCCCAGAGATCGAACGTCGGCGCGCCCCACTTGCCGACCTCCGCCGAATCGACGAGCACCTTGCCGCCGCTTGCCTTCGCGCGACCGAGCGCCGGGTCCCACGTGTAAGCGGCGTCGATCACGCCTCGCTCCCACGCGGCGACGATCTCGGTCGGCCCGAGGTTCACGATCTTCACGCGCCGCGGATCGATGCCCCAGTGCTTGAGCGCCGCGAGCAGCGCGTAATGGCAGTTCGACGCGTAAGGCGTCGCGATCGTCTTGCCGACGAGGTCGCCCGGCTTGTCGATGTGCGCGCCGCCGCGCACGACGAGCGCCTCCGACACGCCGGTGATCGCATTCAGCGCGACCGCCTGGATCGGCACGCCGCGCGACACCGCCGCGGTAAACGGGCTCTGGCCGACGTCGCCGATCTGAACGTCGCCGGACGCGAGCGCCGCGACGACGTCCGCGCCCGAATCGAAGCGGCGCCAGTTGATCTTCCAGCCGGTGGCCTTCTCGTACGCAGCGCCCGCCTGCGCGAGCTTCGCCGGATCCGCGCCGTACTGATAGGCGACGTTCACCGTGTCGGCATGCGCGGACTGCGCATGAACGGCGGAGAAAGCGGCGGCGGCGAGAATCGTGGCGGCAAGGATGCGCTTGAGAATCATGAGGGCCTTCTTCTGGGTGCGTTGAATTCGGATGGCCGTCGAGATTACCGGGATGCATGTCGTCTGTTAAACAACGAAATCTGCGAAGGATATGAGACGGCGCATTCCGCGTTCGCGCCTGGCCGGCTGCAATCCCGGCGATCAAATAAGCAATGCGAATTTCGTTGGTTCACCGGACGAACGTGTTTTGCGACACTTCCCGATCCGCCGCAACAAGCGGCGCGCGAGCGTCGGCCGCGCACGCATGCTGCCTCGCCAATGCCGATGCCGATGCCGATGCCAATGCCAATGCCAATGCCAATGCCGATGCCGGCACCGAATCCGAATCGACGATGACTCGACTGAAACTGACCCGACTGACGCCCGCGATCGGCGCGATCGTCGACAACGTGAACCTTGCGAATGCGGTAGACGACGACGTTCGCAGCGCAATTCGCGACGCGCTCGCGCACCATCAGGTGCTGTTCTTCCGCGATCAGCGCCTGAGCGCCGTCCAGCATCGCGATTTCGCGGCCGGATTCGGCGATCTGCATGTTCACCCGATCTATCCGTCGCATCCGGATGCGCGCGAGATCATGGTGCTCGATAACGAAGTCTTCGATCTGAAGGACAACGCGATCTGGCATACGGACGTGACGTTTGCCGAGACGCCGCCGCGCGCGTCGATCCTCGCCGCGCGCACGCTGCCCGAGACGGGCGGCGACACGCTGTGGGGCAGCGGCTTCGCCGCATACGATGCGTTGTCCGATCGCGTGAAGACGCAGCTCGAGGGCCTCACCGCGCAGCACGACTTCACGAAGTCGTTTCCGTTGAAGCGCTTCGGGCTCACGGCCGACGATCGCGCACGCTGGGAAGAAACGCGCATCAAGCATCCGCCCGTCACGCACCCCGTCGTGCGCACGCATCCGGAGAGCGGGCGCCGCGCGCTGTTCGTCAACGACGGCTTCACGACCGAGATCAACACGTTGCCTGAGGAAGAAAGCGCTGCGCTGCTGCGCTTCCTGTTCGCGCATCAGTCTCGGCCCGAGTTCACGCTGCGCTGGCGCTGGCAGGCCGGCGACGTCGCATTCTGGGACAACCGCTCGACGATTCACTACGCGGTGAACGACTACGGCAAGGCGCATCGGGTGATGCATCGCGCGACGATCGTCGGCGATCGGCCGTATTGAGCGGCCGGCTTACGGCAACTGCGGCGAGTGCGAAAGATCGCGCAGCGCAGCGCACCGTCTCGGCCTCGCCGCCGGCGGAACGAACGGATCGCGGGCTTCGGCGCATCGGCGCGCGCGGATCAAGACTGCCGAATCAACTACGTCGCCCTGCGCGTTCGCGCCGAGCCTCGCTAGGCGAGAACCGGCATCGCGCGAGATAATTTTCGCCATCGACGAGCGCGGAGTGGAACGGATTGCGCTCAGCCAGGCAAACGCTATCGCACCTGCGGTAGCCGTGGCACTCGGCAAACCTGCCGCAATCCCACTACTTTTTTCTGGTTGAATTTCGGTCGCCGGGTGCCTTAAATACGCAGTGTGTAACGAGAAGACAAGCCAATTCCCGTGGTATTGCAAAGGCCCACGCTCAATGGAGGAAACCAACGTGTCGACAACAATTCTCGGTTTCAAAGGAAGGGTGACACTCGCAGTCCGTAAAGTGACCGAGCAGTATCCGCACGCCAAGCTCTATGAGGTGGATGGCATTGCATCAGGCGGTCCAACCACGGATCCCAAGAACATCGACAAGCTGCGAGTTGTCTTTCAGAACGAGAGCGGCACCGTCATCATCAATTCCATAGGCTACGACGAATTCGCCCCCCCTGTATCTTATCCAACTCCCTGGAGCGGAGACGTGGTGATCGAATGGCCGGTCAAGCTGGATCTGGACGAGGCCAACCACGCGAAGGAGGCAGCGGGATACAAGGAAGCATACGACACCGTCACGGTGCGTAATCCGCTCGGCCCCAAACGCGGGAACCCATTTTATAAAAGTGGTCCGCGGGGAATGACGCGCCGAGATGAAAGCTCAATCCGGCGCACAGTGTATGCCGCCGTGATCACGCGTGGTAGGCAATCGCATCCTTAGTGGTCAGCTTCGACAACGTCCGGCCGCGTTCAACGAACGCCCACCGGATCAAGCGCTCTGCCTTGTCGGGATAGACACGCCGCATCATGGACGCCTCGTGCAACGCGAACCGCGTTTGTACGAGGCGATCGTTGTCAGCGTCGAGCGCTCAGGCCAGGCTCGGCGCACAGGACGCGCTGTCCGAGCCGTCGATCTCGTGCGGCAGCCGCAACCGCTCCCGGGTCACGACACGGGTAATCGCCGTCTGCGCAGTGAGCACGTTCCTCGCGCGAATGAGGGTGTTGCGATTGGCCCTTGGCGCGGCGGCCTGCCCGCACGGTAGTCGATCGACATTCACGTTTCCAGGAGAGCGTGCAATGAAAACAACCGAAAATCACTCGCGTTCCTCCGCCAATGACAACCGTCGAAACCGGCTTGGACAAGCTTGCCTGTGTTGGGCGGCCGGTCTTGTGACCGCGCTGAGCACGCCTTTTGCGATGTCCGCGGCTAAAGGCGACATGCATGCCACGGCTGCTGTGCACAGCATGCAGGACATGGGAAGCGAGCACATGATGAGCGCGCCGCCTGGCAGCAAGATATCGTTCGCGCTCTCGGAAATCGCGGCCAACGATCCCGAGCCTCCGACGGATTTCCAACTCGGGGATCTGACGAGAAAAATCAAGACAAATAACCCGGAGACGCAAGCATTCTTCGATCAAGGCTTGCGCTTTTACTGCGCGTTCAACCTTCGCGAAGCATACCGCGCGTTCGAAGCCGCGCTCAAGCGCGATCCGAACTGCGTGATGTGCCGATGGGGGATCGCGATGTCGCTGGGCGTGAACATCAATCAGATCGATCAGCCGGAACCGGATCGCCGGATCGCGCAACAGAAGCTCGAGGAAGCACTTCGTATAGCCGATGCGGATCAGAAGGAGCGCTCGCTCGTCGAAGCGCTGCTGCCGCGCTATGAAGCGCATCGGCAGATTCCCCGCGAACGCGAGCGCCAGGACCGGCGCAACAAGGACTACGCCGAGGCGATGACCACGCTGGCCCACAAGTACCCGGACGATCCCGACATCCAAACGCTGTACGCGGACGCAGTGATGAACCGTAAGCCTTGGGAATACTGGGATCATCAGGGGAACGCTGCCTACCCAGACATTCCTCCGGCAGTCACCGCGATCAAAGACGAGCTGAAGGAACATTCCGGTCACATGGGGCTCGTTCATTGGTATATCCATATTCGCGAAGGATCGGAGGAGCCGAACGATGTGACGGATTTTGCGAAAAAGCTGGCCAGCCTGGCGCCCGATGCGGGCCACTTGGTCCATATGCCCTCACACATCTATTACCGCATCGGCGAACATCAGAAATCGTTCGAGGCCAATCGGGACGCGGTGTTAAAGGATGACGGATATTTCGAGAAGGTCGATGCCGGGCGCCCGGGCGGCATCGATCACCCGGACGGCGACCGTTATCGCTGGGGCTACTACCGGCACAACATTCATTTCGCGCTTGCTTCGGCGATCATGACGGGCAACGTTGCGAACATGAAATGGGCGGCTGACCGCCTCTTGAAATCGGAGGGCGAGGGCATTACGTTCCGGACCGACCGCTATCGCGGCGTCTATTACCAAGCGCTACCGTATTTCATGTCTGCGGACGACATCATCAATCAACCACCGCCTGACGGGACGCAAAAGGACTGGCGCTTTTCGAGCGTTTCCTGGGACTACGCACAAGTGCTTGCATACGTCCGTAACCACGATGATCGCGGTGCGCAAAATGCGTACACGAAACTTGTGAAGGACGTGGCCGCATTCGAGAAGGAGCGGCGCGACGAAATGATGAACCAGCAGGCAGCGCAGATCATGAAATCGATCGCGCAAGCACGGATCGACCAAATGAAAGGCAAATTGCAAAGCGGGGTACGCGCTCTCGAACACTCAGCCAATCTGCAGGACGCCATGAACTATGACGAGCCGCCTTACTGGATGGTCCCGGTCAGGCAAACCCTCGCCGCACTCCTGATCGGCCTCGGTCGTTATGACAAAGCGATCGACACGCTTCACCAGTCGCTCGGCGGCAACGACCCGGACCGTATCCCGTACACGAATTTCAGAGGCAACATCTGGGCCTATTTTGGCTTGACGCAGGCCTATAAAGGCATGGGCAGCTTGACGCCCGACCAGCGAAAGGACTACGACAGAGCGCGGGAATGGCTTGCTGAATACTGCACGCCTACCATGAGTGTTTGCGCCTCCTTGTCGCTCGATCGTATGTAAGCGACCACGGCCGTCTTCGAGCTGAGCATTTATCCGGAACAGTTGTCCGGCCAGCGGCAGCGCGCGGCGATCGCCCGCGCGCTCGCGATGAAGCCGGCCGCGCCGCTGTGCGACGAAATCACGTCGGCGCTCGATCCGGAGCTCCTCGGCGAAGTGCTGGGCGTCGTCGAGAACCGCGCGCGCGAAGACATGACGCTCGTCATGGTGACGCACGAAATGCGCTTTGCGCGCGGTCGACGACACGGTTGTGTTCATGCACCAGGGGCGCGTGTGGGAAAGCGGGCCACCCGATCAGATCTTCGAGCGTCCGCAAACCGTCGAACTGCAGCGGTCCATTCAATGACGGACGTGTGGGCGACCGCGTAGTGTGCGTGGTGCCCGACGCCGCTCCGCCGATGGCACGCATCGGCCGACGATCGCGTCGCGCGCCCACACGCCGCTTCCGCGACCGATGCGCAGCATGGGCGCTGCGCGCTCGTCTCGCACGACGCCGGACGGCGACAGCGATAGCGACAGCGACAGCGACAGCGACAGCGACCACGCTACGTCACGCCACCGCCGGACGTCAATCCGCCAGCCCCATCAGCTTCGCGAGCACCGGCCACCGATCGAGCGCGTCCCGGTACGCGAGCCGCGCCTGTTCGTCCAGGTAGCGCACCGGATCGATCTCGGGCACGTGGCGCGCGAGCCCCGCGATGTCGTTTGCAGGCAGCGGCCCTTTGTCGCGCGCGGCCGCGTTCCGATTCGAATGCGTCATTTTTCGTCGATCCACACGCCGTCCGGCGTCTTCACCGCATAGCCCGTCGCGGTCGTCATCGTCACGGTGCCTTCGTTCTCGCCGATCATCCGCGTGCGCGGCAGATCGGCCGCGTATTGCGACAGCGTCACGCCCGGCTTGAACGGGCTGTTCGACACGAGGTTCGACAGCAGTTGCGCGACCGCAAGGAAACTGGTCGGCGCGTCGATCACAGTCGTCGTGCCATGGTCGCCCGCGAAGCCGACGAGCCGCACGCCGACCGGCCCGTGCACGATCCGCGGCGTCGGAATCTCGCGCAGTCCCGCGACCTGCTTCGTGTCGCCGCGCAGCGCCGCACCGTGCTCGGGCACGAACACGATCACCGCGCGCCGTCCAGACGAGGCGATCAGGCCTGCGAAGCGGTCGAAGTCGTCCATCAGCTTGCGCGCGCGCAGCGGATACGATTCGAGGCTCGGCATCCGGCCGCTCGACAACTGGTTGCCGTCGTGCAGGCTGATCGTGTTGTAGTACAGCGCAACCGGGCCCGCCGTCGCGCCGCGCTTCGCGTACCAGTTCGCGAGCGTCGCGTAGTCGTCCTTGATCGCCGAGCCGTCGAACGCGTGCATCGCGACGGACGCGTCCGCGTTCGAGATCATCGGCGCGTTCGGCACGCCGATGTTGTCGTGGATCAACTGGATGAAATTGTCGAAATGTCCGTCGTGGTTCAGCAGTGTCTGCGGCGCGAAGCCGGCGTCCGCGAGTTGCTTGAACAGGTGGCACTGGGCGGGCGCGGGCTTGTACAGGTCCGCGTGCGCCTCTTGTCCGCACGTCGCGCGCAGCACGCGAATCGCGGCCGGCCCGCTGTAGCTCGCCGCCGTGCTGAAGTTCGTGAACAGATAGTCGAAGCGGCCGAGCAGCGGATGATTGCGCAGCTTCGCGACGTCGAGATCGTCCCACGACAGCGAGCACACGTGCAGCACGATCACGTCGAACTGTGTCGCCGGATCGGCGGGCGGCCGGCCGAACGTCACCTGCCGCTGCGATTCCTGCGAGCGGAACGCGGCGAGCGCCGCGTTGCCATCCTGCGGCTGCGCGGCGCGGGCGAGATCGGAGGGCTTCGCGGCGGCGGCCGCAGCCGCGTCGAAGCGCGCGAGCGCGGCGCTGCCCGCCTGCCACACCGGCAGCGCGATCAGCGCGAGCAACACGAACGTCGCAA
Organism: Burkholderia sp. ABCPW 14; assembly: GCF_001523835.1. NCBI lineage: Bacteria > Pseudomonadati > Pseudomonadota > Betaproteobacteria > Burkholderiales > Burkholderiaceae > Burkholderia > Burkholderia sp. ABCPW 14. The sequence goes on from NZ_LOVS01000033.1 coordinate 46,975, forward strand.
CGCGCAGCCAGCGGTTGACGATCAGATAGCCGATCACGACGCCGAGCGCGATCAAAGCGAGCATCGGCGGCACGAAGCGCGGCACGAGTTCCATCCAGTAGCCGAAGCTGAACGAGCGCAGGCTGCCGAGTGTCTCGACGAGCCGCGCGAACGGCGGCACGTCCGCTTCGTAGTACATCAGCGGCACGCCGATCGCGAGCGCGAGCGCATGACGCAGCCATCGCCAGCCGCGCCGCCTCACGGGCGAACTCAATGCGAGCGCCAGCGCGACGCCGATGTTGGCGATCCACAGCGGCTTCAGGTGACCCGCCGCGAACAGGTAGATCTTCAGAATGAAGTACAGATTCCAGAACGTCATCGACGTGACTCCGTCGTCAATTGAATCGGCGCGTCAATGACGCGTACGGTCGGCCGTGCGGATCGCGTGCATCTCGCTCGCGGCGGCCTTCAGCATTCGCGCATAGCCTTCGGCGCCCATCGACAGCACCTCCTTCAGTCCGCGCAACGGCGCGTCGCCGGCGTCGGTTTCGCGCCGGTCGAGCCACGCATCCGCACGGCCGAACGTGCATTGAACGAACTGCCGCTCCTGCTCGAGCGTCAGGCGCTCGAACTGCACGCCGAGATGCGCGTCGTCGACGCGGGTCACGCGCACCGGAAAATGAAACGGCCGGTCGCCGCGGCTCACGCAGACGTCGAGCGTGTCGCCGAGCGCGAGGCGCGCGCCCGGCACCGCATCGAGGCCGAGACCGCCCGCCGAGTAGTCCTTCGTGTGGCACGCGGCCGTCGTGCCGTCGGCGAAGAGCAGCGTCGCCGGCACTCGCATCGCGATCCGGTGCGTGACGCGCACCTGCTTCGCCTCGCGCGCGACCGCGAGCGCCGCGCCGAGCATCGCGAGGTTGTACAGCGCCCACGAAACGTTCATCAGGATCGTCGACGCCTCGTCGCCGCCGCCGAGCACGAGACGGACGAGGCCCGCGGCGATCGCCGCGACGTTCAGCACGAACAGCGCGAGATATGGCTTCGACGTCGCCCAGTCGACGTAGCCTTCGTCGATCCGTCCGCCCTTCTCGGTCACGTTGAACTTGCCGTGCTTCGGGCTCAGGAAAGCGATCGTCGTCGGCAGCGCGATGTACCACGCGAGCACCGATTCGTACACTTCGGCCCAGAACGAATGACGGAAGCGCCCCTGCATCCGCGCGTTCGCGACGTGCGCGAGCGCCATGTACGGCAGCACGTAGCTCGCGAGCGCGAGCGCCGACGCGTTGATGAAATACAGATGAAAGAACAGGTACGCGATCGGCATCGTCAGGAACACGAGCCGCGGAATGCCATAGAAGAAATGCAGCATCGCATTGCCGTAGCACACGCGCTGGAAGACGCCGAGGCCGCGGCCGACGAACGGATTGTCGATCCGGAAGATCTGCGCCATGCCGCGCGCCCAGCGCGCGCGCTGCCGGATATGGCCCGCGAGGCTTTCGGTCGCGAGGCCGGCGGCCTGAACGGTCGGCAGGTACGCGCTCGCATAGCCGCGGCGATGCAGCTTCAGCGCGGTGTGCGCGTCCTCGGTGACGGTTTCGATCGCGACGCCGCCCACCTCTTCGAGCGGACCGCGCTTCAGCACCGCGCACGAGCCGCAGAAGAACGCCGCGTTCCAAAGATCGTTGCCCGCCTGCACGAGTCCGTAGAACAGGCTGCCTTCGTTCGGCACGCGGCGGAACGTGCCGAGATTGCGCTCGAACGGATCCGGCGAAAAGAAATGATGTGGCGTCTGCACGAGCGCGCATGTCGGATCGCGAAGGAACGCGCCCATCGTCGTCTGCAGGAACGAGCGCGTCGGCACGTGATCGCAATCGAAGATCGCGACGTATTCGCCTTGCGTTTGCGCGAGCGCGCTGTTGATGTTGCCCGCCTTCGCGTGCCGGTTGTCGTCGCGCGTCAGATAGCCGATGCCCGCGTCGCGCGCAAATGCTTCGAACTCCGGACGACGGCCGTCGTCGAGCAGATAGACGCGCAGCTTGTCGGCGGGCCAGTCGAGGCTCTGCGCGGCGAACACCGTCGGCTTCACGACGGCGAGCGGCTCGTTGCAGGTCGGAATGTAGACGTCGACGCTCGGCCACCCGGCCGGATCGTCCGGCAGGCGCGCGACCGGTCGCGCGAGCGGCCATGCGGTCTGCACGAAGCCGAGCACGAGAATGAGCCACGTATACGCCTCGGCCGCGTACAGCAGATAGCCGACGAACGCCTCGACCGGCGTGCGGAAGTCGAGCGTCTCGGTGCTGCGCCACCAGATGTAGCGCGCCATCGCGAGCAGCGCGAACGTCGCGAGCGCGAGCGCCGGCAGACGGCCCGGCACGCGGCGCAGCGTCAGCGCGAGCGCGGCGACCGTCGCGAAAAATGCGCACTGGCCCGCGGGCGTGAGCGGCGACGTGCCGGCCGCGATCCACAGCGCGACGCCTGCCGCACCGCTTGCCGGCAGCAGCCAGCGACGCGTGCCGGCACGCTCGGCGCCGCGCTCGATGCGCTCGCCCCAGCGATGCCACGGCAGGCGCGCGAGCCATCCGTCGACGCGTCGCTGCACGCGTCGTGCGAACAGGCATGCCGGCACGAGCGTCACGTCGATCCATGCGAACGGATCGCGCGCGCGCGATCGTGCTTCATGCGGCGCGCGCACGAACGCTCGCCAGAGCCAGTCTCGCGCGCGGCGCGGCCGCGTCACGCCCCATTGCGCGGCGGCCCACAGGATCGCCGCGCGTAGCCAGTCGCGCACGACGTCGCGCTTGCCGGACGCGGGCGCGTGAAAGAACACGCGCACGAGCCAGTCGAACGACGAGCGTTCTTCTTCAGGCACGCCGAGGCCGCGCGCGATCCAGCCGCGAGCGCGCACCGCTGCGTAGCCGATCCGCCGGCGGAATGTCGCGTGCGGTTTCATGCGATCGCCCCCGCCGCGCCGCGCGCCACCGTTGCATCGAGCCACGCGTCGACCCAGTTCGCGACGCCGTGCAGATCGTGCGACGCCTGCGAATGCGGCGCGTCGTCGAAGAACCACGTGCCGCGCGCGAGCGCCTCGGGCAGCGCCGCATCCAGATGGACGCGCTGCTCGAGCACGACGCCCGGCCCCGCCGCCGCGCGCAGCATCGCGAGCACGTCACGCTGCATGTCGCGCGCCGGGTTCAAGCGGTTCACGACGATGCGCAGCACGGCGGCATGCGCGGCACGCAGCTCCGGCAGCCGAGCGGCGGCCGTTGCGCATGCGGCGGGGTCCGGCGGCACGACGCACAACGCGAGATCCGCGCAGCGCAGTGCGTGCGCCGCCTGCTGCGATGGGTAGCGCGCGGTGTCGATCAGCGCCACGCCGTCGGCCGGCAGGTCGACGTCGGCGAGCGCGCGGGCAAGCCATCCGGGTTCGGCGGCCAGCCGCCCGTCGCACGCGAGCGCCTGCGCGGGACCGACGTGTCCGTACGGCGCGAACAGCACGCCGTCGGCGCTGCGCCACGTGTGCGCGTGCCAGGCGGCATCCGTGCCCGTCAGCGCGTGCGCGATGCCCGCCGACGCGAATGCGTCCAGCCCGAGCTGCACGCCGAGCAGGTTCTGCGGATCGAAATCGAGCGCGACGACCGGACGCCCGCGGCGCGCGAGCAGCACCGCGAGCGCCGCCGTCAGCATCGTGCGGCCCGCGCCGCCCGTCGTCGAAACGATGGCGATCGTCTTCATTGCGCGCCCCGCCGTTTGCGCTCCGCGGCTGCGGGCAGCAGTCGCGCGTGCAGCGCGACTGGATCGAGCGTGCAGCGCACCGCGTCGCGGCGATCGAAGTCGCGCGGCAGCGACAAGCCTTTGCCTGCGCCGGCGCGCGACGTCACGAGCCGGATCGGAACGGCGATCACGACGCCGACGACGAAGCCGGCGATCATCAGCGAAATCATTCGGCCTCCTTGATGCGCAGCGGCATCGCATCGCGCGTGGCGGTGCGGGTGCGGGTGTGGACGATCGCGCCGGCGGCCGGCGACCGGAGCGGATGCGGGAGGCGCGGCGTCGCGGTCGATGTGGTCGATGTGGTCGATGTGGTCGGTGTGGTCGGTGTGGTCGGTGTGGTCGGTGTGGTCGGTGTGGTCGGTGTGGTCGGTGTGGTCGGTGTGGTCGGTGTGGTCGATGCAGTCGATGCGGCCGATGCGATCGGCATGGGCGATGGCGATACGACGATCTGCGCCGTTTCGGTCGGTGCGCGCGACGCGGGCGATATGGGGAACGCCGATCGTCGCGGCAGCGCATGTGATGCGGATCGAGCGCTCGTTGGCGTCGACGTGCTCGGCGCATGCCGCGGCATGCGTTCGTCCGGCGGGATTTCGATGCGCGGCATGGCCGGATGCTCGACCGCAGTGCGCGCGTCGGGCTCGCGCTTCACAACGGCCGCCGCCGAAAAGAGGTCGCTGTAATCGGCGATCGGCGCGCGCCGGTTCGCCGCATCGAGCGCGCTCAGCTCATGCTCGATGCTCTCCTCCGCGAGATACGCGACGCGATCCGATATCCGCTCGACCCGCACGCTGAAGATGTATCCGAGCACGTCGCTCGCATCGGCGAGCTCGCACGCGAACAGGAACAGGTAAAGATGCTGCGCGTCGGCGGTCAGCACGTCGCCCGCACGGCGCAACGCGCACGCGCGCAGCGCGTCCGCATGCGACACGCCCGGCAGCAGCGTCAGCTTCACGAGCGTATGCGACAGCGCGAGCACCGTGCTGCGCTCGAGCACCGCGCATGCATGCGCGCAGAACGCGCCGACGGGCAGATAGCCGAGCACCGTGTCACCGAGCGACGCGGCGAGCGCGGCCCGATAGTCGGCCGCGACCGGGCGCGCATACAACTGTCCCTGCAGCGAGCGCAGCACCGCGAGCACGCGCGAAAACGGCAGATTGCGCGCGACGACCTGATTCGCGCCGAGGTTCAGCGCGAGCAGCTCGAACTGATGGCGCAGCGCTTCGCCGCGCTCGACGACGACGATCTTCAGCGCGCCGCCGCATCGCAGGCGCAGCGCGTGGATCGCCGAGCACAATGCTTCGAGCTGCGCGCGGCCGGTGAACGCGAGTACCGCGGTCGCCGCGTGCGCGCCTTCGCAGGCGGCGAGCACCGCGGCGTTGTCGTCGACGACGTCCCAATCGCCCGGCACCCACGATTCGCGCTCGACGACGCGTCGGCAGACGACGACGCGCGTCTCGTCGAACGCGAGCTGCGCATCGCCGCGCGGTGCGTGTCCGCCAGCCACCGGCACGGCCGTCAGCCGGCCGTCGCGCGTGAAGCGCAGCGCGCGAACCTCGCCCGTCGCGACCGCGCCGCGCGAGCGCCAGAAGTCGCCCCTCCAGCGCAGTTCGCCGTGCGTGCGCTGCAATTGCGCGACGCCCGCACATGCGCCGTGGAATCCGCCGAGTGCGGAGCGCGTGCCGTTGCCGACGAATGTGGCGGCGCGGTCGGTCGTGCAGTCGGTCGTGCAGTCGGCGGTGCGGTCGGCGGTGCGAGCGGCGGTGCGAGCGGCGGTGCGAGCGGCGGTGCGGCCGGCGGTGCAATCATCAGCGCGGTCGTCGTTGCAATCATCGTTGCCGTCGTCTCTGCCGTCGTCGTTGCGATCGTCGTTGCGGGCCTCGTCACGAACTGCAGCCGCGGCACGCGACGCGATCGCGCGTGCTCCGTCGGCGCGGCTCGCGTCCGCCTCCGCCGCTTGCGGGTCGATCAGCAGCACGAGCGCGATCCGGTGCGCGCGGCACCAGCCGGCGAGCGCGCGCCCTTCCTGCGTCAGCGCGACCGAATCGTGCCAACTGAACCAGCGCTCGGCGCCTTCGACGAAATACAGCGCGTTCGCGCGAAAACGGTAGCGCTTCAGCGCACACAGGCCGCCGACGAGGCGCGCGAACGCGGGCGGCGGCGCGGCGTCTTCTAGTGGATTCGACGTGTTCGACGCGTTCGACGCGTTCGACGCGTTCGACGCGTTCGACATCGTCGCCGAATCCGGCAAATCCAACACATCCGGCATCGCATGTACTTTCGACGCATCCGATGCGCCTGTCGAGTTCGACGCAGACGCGCCCGACGAGACATCCACCGCCGACGCACCCGCCTCGCCTCCCCGTCCATGCCTCGACGCACGCACCTCGAAACCCGCGCGGGCCGCGACATCGCTCCGGCCCGTGCGCAGCGCCTCATCCACGTCCGCGTCATCGAGCGGCATCGCAAGCACGTTCAATCGTCGCGGCCAGCCCCGGGCATGCACCTCTTCGTCGAAGCCGATCTCGCGCAGCCGCGCCGAGACTTCCGCGCGCTCGCGCGCGAGCACGACCGTGACGTCGCGCGTGCGCGCATGCCGCACGCTCGCCCAGATCAGCGCATCGCACGCGGGCGTGCGCGCCGCCGCATACACCGCATACAGCCCGCCCGGCGCGAGCTCGGTCCACTCGTCGGGCAGCGCGTCGATCGCGAGCCGGTTCGGCGCTGCCGCGCGGTCGCGCAGCGTCACGGCGCGCGACCACGCACGCCACAGCGCGCGCAAGCGCCCGAGCGCGCCCGCCTCGGCGGCGTCGCGCTCGGAACGGATGAAGATCGGATCGGATTTCACGCGTGAATCGTTCATGTCGCGTCCATCAGTAGCTCGAATAGAGTCGAACCGGCGACGGCGAAAAGCCGCCGCTGTCCTTGCGTGCGTCGAACGAATAGCGCACGTACACCAGGCCGGAACTCGGCGCGTAGTCGTGCGCGTGATCGATGTCGAACCGCGCGCCGACGACGAGCCGCGCGTTCACGCGATACTCGGCGACGCCGGTGAACCCGTACCAGAACGACACGCCGCGCGTCGAGCCGCCCGAAAACACCGGGTGGCCGAGCGCCTGCACGGTCTTGACGAGCGTCGAGTCCGGCAGTCCGTTCGGGAAGTACGGCGAATCCCGTTCATACGAATTCGACACGCCGGCCGTTGCGGTCACGTCCCACGCGAACGGGCCGCGCCGTCCCGCCCATTCGATCGGCATGCCGATCGACAGATAGCGCTGCGGGCTGTAGTAGCCCCCCTGCCCGTACGTGTAGAAGCGCAGGTTCTGCGCGTAGTGCCAGGCGTTGCCGACGAGTCCCGCGCTCACGCGCATGTCCGCGCGCCGATAGACGGGCGCCATGAACCCCGTGCGCAGCGTGACGGCCGAATTGCCGGCGACGCTGCGTCCCGTCAGCAGCCCCGCGCCGAGATCGGCGAACAGGTTCACGCGGCCGATGTCGACGGACGCGTGCAGATCGACGCTGTCGCGCCGCACGCCGCCCCACGTCGCGCCCGTCCACGGATCGCGCAGCCCCGCGTACGACAGCACGCTGCCCGTCTCCGGCCGCCGCGACGCGCTGACCGAGAAGCTCGCCGGGCCCGTGTCGAATCGATAGCGCACGCCGCCAACGACGTAATGCACCGGAAAGCCGAGCGGCGTCGTGCCGACGTCGACGCGCCACGCATCGGTCCGGTAGCCGACGCCGCCGCCGACGCCCGTCGCGCGCTGGCGCAGCGATCCGCCGGGCGCCGCCGACGGATCGGCGAGCGCCGGATAGGTCGCGAACGTGTTGAGCGCATCAGCGCGCGGATCGCTCGTGTCGAGCGTGCCCGCATCGAGCCGCACGGCGTCGAGATGGACGAAAACGTGACCGTCGTAGCGATACGGCAGTTGCAGATAGACGGGCACCTGATGCGCGCGATAGGCGGAAATCCCTTCGTCGCCGGACTTGTACGCAGGCAGCCAGCCCGCTTCGATTTCGGGATCGCGGCGCTGCTGCAGGTCGGTCCAGGCGGCCTGCGCGGGCGTCGTGCCGTCGCGGCGCGGCGCGGCGCCCGTCGCGCGTTCCTGCGCGAGCGACTGCCGGTACAGCGATTCCGCGTCGTCGTAGCGGCCGAGCGCCTGCGCGACCCGCCCGGCCGCGACCGTCACGTCCGGACGCGCCGGATACGCGACGCGCAGCGTATCGGTGAGCCGCGCCGCTTCCCGCGGACGGCGCAGCGCGGTCAGCCGGCGCACCGCCGACAGTTGCGTGTCGACGTCGTCGGGCGGCGTGCGCGCGAGCACGTCGCGCACGAGCGCGAGCGCCTCCGCGTGCTCGCCGTCGTCGTCGAGGATGCGAGCGAGCGCGAGCCGCGCATCGGCGTCGTCGGAGGTGCGCGCCAGCAGCGGCGCGAGCGCCGCGCGCGCGACATCGTAGCGGCCCTGCGCGCGCGCCAGCTCGGCGACCTCGAGCGCGTAGCGGCGATCGACCTTGCCCGCCGGGCTCGCGCGATCGAGCAGGCGCTGCGCGTGCGCGTAGTCGTTGCGCTCGAGCGCGTCGTCGGTCTCGCGCAGAATCAGCCGCAGCGACTGATCCTCGAGGCGCGCAGTCTGCGCGGCGCTCAGCGGCGAGCCGCGCCGCAGCGCGTCGAGCCACGCGGCCAGCGCGTCGTTGCGTTGCGCGCCGCCGAGCAGATCGCCGTAGCGCAGCCGGACGTCGGCGTCGGCCTGCTGCGGATGCGCGGCGATCCAGTCGCGCAGCGGCGCGAGGCCGCGCTCGATGTCGCCGATGTCGATCCACTGTGCGCCGACGGCCGCGAGCATGTCCGGATCGTCGGGTGCGAAACTTCGCGCACGATCGAGCGCGGCCGCGGCGGCCGCGCGGTCGTCGCGCGCGAGCGCGGCGCGCGCGTCGGCGAGCGACGCTTCGGCATCGAGCCTGCGCGCGAACGCGCGCATGCCGTCGGTGCGGCTCGCGTCCGGAATCGCCGCGAACGCCGCCTGCGCGCCCGCGACGTCGTCGAGCGAGTTTCGATACAACGCGACCGCGTGACGCATGTCGGCCGCGTCCGACGCCGCCAGCCAGTCGTCCATCACCGTGCGGCCCAGCTGCGGCAGGCCCATGTCGCGATACAGCCGCGCGAGCGCGAAGCGGGTCCACGGCGCGTCGGGCGCGATGCGCAGCGATGCTTCGTAGCGCTGCGCGGCCGGTCCGCGCTTGCCCGTCGCCGCGAGCGCGTCCGCCTGCTGCGCGAGCAGATCGGCGCGTAGCCGCGCGAGCGCCTGGCGATCGTCAGTCGCGGCGAAGCGGCTTTGCAGCGCGTCGATGAGCGGCCCGAACGCGTCGAGGCGACCGGTTTCTTCGTACAGCGTGCGCACGCTGCGCACGGCCGACACGCTCGGCGTGCGCGCGGCGAGCAGCGCGCGCAGCAGCGGTTCCGCCGCGCGCCAGTCGCGCCGCGCGAGCAGCGAATCGGCGAGCAGCAGCTTCGCGTCGGCGCTGTCCGGCTCGAGCGCGAGCGCCGCGCGCGCGGCGCGCTCCGCGTCGTCCGCCCGCCCTTGCGCGGCCGCCGCGCGGCCCTGCGCAAGCGTGCCCCAGAAGCGCGCGGTGCCCGCGAGGCTCGTCCATTTCGCGCGATTGTCCGGCGCGAGCGCGGCCGCGCGCACGAACAGCGCGCGCGCTTCGTCGTGCCGACCCTCGCGCAAGCGCAGCAAGCCGAGGCCGCCGACCGCGTCGGGATCGCCCGCGAGCGCCTGCAGGCCGCGTTGCTGCGCGATGTAGTCCGGATCGCGTTCGAGGCGCAATTGCGCTTCGCGCTGCTGCGCGAGCGCGGCGGCGTCGCCGCGGAATTCGTCGTCGTCGGGAACGAACGTCAGGTACGCGCGAAACGCGTCGAGATACGCGAGATCGCGGCCCGCCGATTGCAGCACGCTGCGCCACAGCGACAGCGCCGCGCGCCGGTCCGTGTCCGGCCGCGCGACGAGCGTCCACGCGAGCCGGTTCGCTTCCGCGCGCGTGTCGCCGCGCTGGTTCAGCAGCTTCGCGAGGACGGTCGCCGCATCGACGTCCGACGGATCGGCGGCGACGGTCCGGCGCAGCGCGTCGATCGCCCGCGCGCGGCCATCGGGCGCGCTCGCGACGATCTGGTAATACTCGGCGCCGAGCGAGCCCGCCGGCGCGCCGTGCGGAAACAGCGCGACGATCCGCCGGGCCGCGTCGCCGCCGCGCCCGCTGCGCGCGAGCAGGCGGATCTGCGCCATCTCCTCGCGGCCGCTCGTCGCGACACGGTATTCGTCGTCGACCTGGCGCGTCGCGACCGCGCCGGGCGCCGCCGCCTTCAGGCGCGCGAGCGCGGCGCGCGCGCCGTTCGCATCGCCGACGCGCAGCAGGATCCGCGTCTGCTCGGCGAGCAGCGACGGATCGCCGGGCGCGATCAGCAGCGCCTTGCGCAGCGCGTCGCGCGCGAGGTCGTCGCGATGCTTGTTGGCCCACATGCGCGCCGTCGCGAACAACTGGCGCGCGGCTTCGGCGTCGGGCGCGTGCGGCGTCGCGACGGGTTGCGGCGTCGCGGGCGCGCCGCGCGGCTGCGTCGGGACGAAGCGGATTTGCGACGATTGCGTCGTCGATATCGAATACGGCGGCGCGGCCAAGCGAAGCGGCATCGATGCGGAGCCTGTGCGCGCGAACGGCTGTGACGCCGCCGCGCGCGCATCTCGGGCATCTCGGGCATCTCGGGCATCTCGGGCGTCGGCGAGCGTCGACGCGGCGCATCTTGCCGCATCGACGCGGCATTCGCCGCCATCGCGCCCGACGACGTTCGCGGGATCGACGCGAGCCGCACCGACGACGCCTGCGTCATCGGGACGGCCTGAGCCGGAGCGTCGTATATCGCCGCCGCTGGATCGGGAACGGGGGCTGGAGCCGCTTGCGACGCCGAAGCCAAAGCCGCAACGACGTTTTGCGCCGCGCCGAACGCCAGGCCGAGCGCGGCAATGCGGACGATCGCCGCCATCCCGGCGAGCCGGGCACGGCGCCGCGCGCACGCCGCGAGGCGCTGCATCGTCAGCGAGCGAGCGTCGAGCACGGCTCGCTCCATCGAACGTTCAGCGTGCCGTCGGCCGCGAACCGGTAGCGCCCGCCGCGCCAGCCAAGCCCGAACAGCGTCAGCACGTTCGCGTAGTAGCCGCTCGCCGCCTCGTGTTCGAGCCGCGCGAGGCGCGCGACTTGCGCGTCGGCGAGCGCGTGCTCGCCGCGCGCGTCGAGGAACGGCACGGCCGCCGCGGAAAAACCGGTGTTGCCGTCGCGCGGCCCCGCCACGCCCGTCGTCGCGTCGACCGTTTCCGGCGGCGCGCCGTGCGCGGCGACGTGATCGGCGAACGGCGCGAAATGCGCGAGCAGCGGCTGCGCGAGCGCGTCGCTCGCGTCGAGCATCCCCACCCACAAATAGACGCGAATCGCGTTGTACGCGCTTTCCGCATGCGAGTCGGCATCCGGCTCGAAGCCGTGGTCCGCCCGGTACAGCGCCCAGTCCGGCGCGAAGCCGCGCGGCGCAGTATCGATCAGCACGCGGCCGACGCTCGCCGCGAGCCGCGCCCAGCGCGCGTCGTCCGGCAGATGCGCGCCGATGCCGCGAATCGCCTGCGGCGGCGAGTAGCTCGGATTCAGCCGCCACCGGTCGCGCATCGGCCGAAATCCCGCCGGCCCGGGCAGCAGCACGAGGCCGAGCCCCGGCAGCGTCGCCGTCTCGTCGTCGAGCACGCGCTTCGCGAGCAGCGCGCCGCGCGCGGTGTAGCTGCGCTCACGCCACAGGCGCCCCGCTTCGAGCAGCGCGTACGCGATCCACAAGTCCGCGTCGGACGCGGCGTTCGCGTCGAGCACGCGCCACGCGCCGTCGGCCGCGCGGCCCCACAGCCACGCGGGCAGATGCGCGGTCAGGTCGCCTTGCGCGAGGTTGTTCTCGGTCCAGTGGAGGAGCGCATCGAAGGCCGGCCGGTCGTTCGCGACGAGCGCGAAGAACAGCCCGTATGCCTGCCCCTCGGACACGGTCCGTTCGTCGGCCGAGCCGACGTCGATCACGCGGCCGTCGGCCGACATGAAGTCGCGCTTGAAGCGATCCCAGCGCGGCCAGGAAGGCGTGCAGACGGCGGCGGACGTGCGAGCGGACTTCGCCGCGGGCGACGCCGACGTCGCGATCGTGTCCGTTGCGTCGCGCGGACGCTTGCCTTCGCTTGCAATCTCGTTCGTCCGGACGCTCGCGCCGATGCGCGCACTCGCGACGACACTCACGCGCTCACCCGACTCGGCCGGCGCGCCGTCGCTCGAATTCGCACGGCCGCTTCGCGTCGCGTTGGCGCCCGCATCCAGACCCGCGTTCGCGCGTGCAAGCCGGCCCGCATGCTCGGCTCGAAGCGCGCCGCCGCCCGGGTTCGCACCAGCCATCGACGCATCCGCGCCGAGGTTTGGGACGACGTCCGCACGCGCGGCCGGGTTCGCGGCCGGGTTCGCGCCGATGCGTCGATTTCCGCTCGAACCCGGCCATGCGGAACCGGGCGATGCCGGACCGGCGACGTCGCGCCATCCGGCATCGGCCGACGCGCGCGCCGCCGCACGCGCGGCGCTTCCCGAAGCCGCCGCGACGCCCGCTGTCGCGACGCCCGCAGTCATGACGCTCACCGCCGCGACGCCCGCCGCCGCCCGACAAAACGTCCGCCAGCATCGCCGATCCCACCGCGCCCGCGCGCCGCGCACCGCCCGCCCGGCCATCGGGTCAGATGCCCCGCCGCCGCGCGGCGATCCGCTGCAGCGCGCCGAACGCGCCGAGCGCGAGCAGCAGCCCGGCCGCCGCGCCGAGCAGCCCGAGAAGCACCGGATGCTTCCCGACCGCGGTCCACACGCGCGCGTACCACGGCACGTAGCTGACGAGATAGGGTTCGCCGACACGCATGCTCTCGACCGCGCCGGCCCGCACGAGCGCGACGTCGCCCTGCAACTGCGCGACGAGGCCCGGCTTCTCGAATACGTCGAGCAGATCGCCGAGATGCCGCGCGTCGGTCGCGGTCATGGCGACGACGCTGCGCCCGTCGCTGCCCGGCAGCTCGAAGCCGAACAGCGCGGCAAGCGTGCCGCTCTGCTCGAAGCGCGCGCCGCCCGACGGCGAGCGCGCGTCGTCGCGCCAGCGCTCCTTCACCGAGAACGTCGCGCGCGCGAAGCCGCCGTCCGCGCCCGCGCCGATCGCGACCGGCAGCGCGTCGCGCCAGCCCGACAACTGCGCATACGGCGGCGCGCCGTCGATCACGAGCAGATCCTTGTCCGTGATGCGCGGCGCGTGCGCCGTCCGCGCGACCTGCATGCGCAGCGCCGGGAAGCCGGTCCACTGCCCCATGTGGCCGAGCATCGTCAGGAACGCTTCCTGCTCGACGGGCGACGGCCGCTCGGGCAGCACGATCGCGGTCTGCGACAAATCCGCGTAGCGCGTGAACGGAAAACCGCTGTTCGCGAAGTACGCGAGGTTCGGCAGCGTCGCGTAATGAATGAAGCGCGAGAAATCGATCGTCGAATCGGGATCGATCGCCGCGCGCTGCGGCTCGCTCGCGACGCCCGTGCAGAGCCCCGTCTTCTCCGAATCGAGCGTGAAGCGCAGTTGCAACTGGTTCGCGCTGCCGACGCGAAACGCCGGGATGTCGACGTCGTTCGTCGCGCGGCTGTCCGCGTCGGACAGCAGAGGCAGCTGCACACGGCCGCGCGCGTCCTGGCTGCGCGGCGACAGCCGGTACGACTGCACGAGCTGGTCGTTGATCTCGACGGCGAGCATCGAGTCGCTGCGCACGGTCGGCGCGGTGTAGCGATAGTGCAGCGACAGCGGCACGCCCGAACCGCTCCATGAATGCAGATCGGCGGGCACGCGCAGATTCAGCCGGATCGGATCGGGCGCGCTGCCGCGCACCTGCAGATCGGCCGGGTTGCCGACGAGCTCGCGGAACGTCACGGGCCGGTTCACCGGCACCCAGCGCGGCGCGTCGTAAGGCTTGCGCGGCGCGCCGATGTCGATACGCGACACGCGCGCCCACGGGCCGGACAGCGCGGCGTTGCCGAGCACGAGCGCGTTCGTCGCGGCATCGACGTCGGCCGCGCCGCAGCCCGTGACGACGAGCAGCTTCTTGTCGGGCGCGGCCGGATTGTCGACGACGACGAGCATCGGGCCGTCGATCGGCGGCAGTTGCAGCGACGCGGGCAACTGAGCAGCGGTGCCGACGATCACCGCGTGATCGTTCGCGGGCAGCGTCGACGACACCGGGAAGCGCGCCTGCCGGTAATCGGCGAGCGCGCCGAACCACGACGCGAGCACGCCCGCGCTGCGCAGCGTCGCGTCGTCGGGCGTGGCGGGCAGCACGAACGGCAGGCGCAGCCGGCTGTTGTCGCGCCGGTCGAAGAACGGCGCGGGCAGGAGCGCGAGATCGTTCGGCAAGCGCACCGACGCCTCGTCGAAGATCAGCTCGCTCGTCGGGCTCACGTCGGCCCAGAGCGCCGAGTGCTCGGGGTCTTCGCAATGATCGAGCGTGTAGTGCGCGATGAGGCGCAGCTCGATCTGGTTGAAGCCGGTGAAATAGCGCGGATCGAGCGGGATCTCCTGCGTGACCGCGCGGCCCGCGTGCTCGCTGTCGAACGGCAGCGTCGCGACCGACTCGCCGTTGATCGACACCTTCAGATGCGACACCGGAAACACGAGCGACGGCGAATACGTATAGGTGAGCCGCAGCCGCGCGGCCGTGACCATCCGGTCGAGCCGCACGCCGGCATTGACGGTCCGCGCGGTGTCGCTGCCGCGCAGGCGCAGCGTCTCGTACGCGCCGAGCGTCGCGAACGGCACGCGGATCGCGGCGCCGGCGAGGCCAGGCGGCTTCGGCGCGGCGAGCGGCGCGGACGCGCCGGCGGCGGTCGACGCCGGCGGCTGCTTCTGCTTCTGCTTCTGCTTCTGCTTCTGCTTCTGCTTCTGCTTCTGCTTCTGCGGCTGCGGCTGCGGCTGCGACGGCTGCGACTGCGACTGCGACTGCGACTGCGGCGCCGCGATCGATGAACCGGGATAAACGAGCGCAGAGGCGATCGCGAGTGCGCTCGCAAACGTTGCAATCGGCTTCATCGGCAAAGCCGACCCAATGCGAAGCCGGCTTCGAAGCCGGACGGCTGGCACTGCCGTCCGTCGATGTTCCAACATTCCCCGCAAAAAACCTGGCCTGTTATGGGCAGCCATTTGATTGGCCTGCTGACTGTCTCGATATCGAGTCGCGCGCAATCGCCCGCGCAGGCGCAAGCCGCCTGCCCGCCGACAGGACCGTTGGCGGCCTGCGGCTGTCGATTGTTCGCGTGCGTGACCGCGCGCCGTCATCCCGTCCCGACGGCAACGCCCCCGTCATGTCACTCGACGCCGGCCTCGCCGGCGTCGCTCCGCACTCGGCGAACGATGGGTTTCGATCGTTCGCGTCCGGCGGACAACGCGCGGAAATCTCCCCGCCCGCGCGTCGCCCTGCCGGGAAATGCATCCTTCACGCGCCGGCGCGCGCGTCGGAAACGCAATCGCGCGGGGGCGTCGGAACGGCTTCGCCAGCGTGCCGTTTTTAATCTGACGATTTCGATCGCGAATCGGCCGGATGGTGGCACATGCCGGCGCTCGATTGCCTTCGACGCGACAGACGCCCCGTTGCGCCGCCGCTCGACATCGCCTGATCTGCACGATCGCCGCCGGTCGTGTCCGCCTGCGGTGCGAAGCTCGGCTGGAGCCGATCGTCAGATTGTCAAAAAGCTGCGGATTATACGGGACGTGGCCGCCCAAAAGCACACGGGCCAACGCAATTTTTGACGGGAAATCGGCGGGTGCGGCGCGTCCCGGAACCGCGTGAAAACAGGGGCGATGCACGCTTTGATACGCGCAAACGAACAACCGGGTGCGCGCAAACGTTGCCGCGCCGACGACCGCATCGGCACGCTCGGCGCACCGCGACAAATCGACTCGCCGCCGTCGTCGTCCGGTATGTCCATGCGCCCATAAAAACAGGTCAGGGACTGTTTTCTAAAATACAGTCTGAAGCTTGTAAATTCAATTTACAGCATATAGACTGTTTTCTTCGACTACGGGCAATACTTTGCATATCAATCGGGTGCACGCATGGCCATCACCATCGAACACGAGATCAAGACGCTCAGCCAATGGCGGCCCATCTTGCGCGGCTTCCGCAAGGCCGCCGGATTGACGCAAGCGATGCTCGCGAGCCGCCTCGGCGTCACGCAGCAGACGTATGCGCAATTCGAGGCGAACCCGGCGTCGGCGAGCGTCGAGCGGCTGTTCAAGGTGCTGCGCCTCCTCAACGTCGAGCTCATGCTGACCCAGACCCACGTCGCGTCTGCCAAGCCCGCCGCGAAGCAAGCGGTCGCCGCGCCCGCGCGCAAAGCCGCGAAAACGGCAGGAAGCGGACGCGTCGCCGCAAAGCGTCCCGCGTTGCCTGCGAGCCCATCCGTGCCCGACCTGCATGCCGCCGAGCGCCTGCCCCGCTCGCCGCGCAAGAGCGCCGCCCCGAAGAAGCGGGAGGACTGGTGAGCGCGCGCCGCAGCACGCGCACGGCGCGCCTGCATCTGTGGATGAACGGCCTGCCCGTCGGCTACTGGGAGCATGCCCGCGACGGCGAGCGCCTCGTCTACTTCGACGAATGGATCACGGACCCGCAAGGCCGCCCCCTGTCGCTTTCGCTGCCGTTCACGCCGGGCAACCAGCCGTATCGCGGCCGGCTCGTCAGCGACTACTTCGACAACCTGCTGCCCGACAGCGAACCGATCCGGCGCCGGATCGCGATGCGCTACAGAACGGGCGGCACGTCGCCGTTCGAGCTGCTCTCGACGCTCGGCCGCGATTGCGTCGGCGCGCTGCAAATGCTGCCGCCCGACGAAACGCCGGACGATCTCGATCGCATTCGCGGGCACGCGCTCGCCGACGCGGACATCGCGCGCCTGCTGCGCGAGATCACGTCCGCGCCGCAAGCCGGGCAGCACGAGCCGCTCGACGATCTGCGCCTGTCGATCGCGGGCGCGCAGGAAAAGACCGCGCTGCTGCGCCATCGCGGCCGGTGGCTGCTGCCCGAAGGCAGCACGCCGACCACGCATATCCTGAAGCTGCCGCTCGGGCTCGTCGGCAACCGGCGCGCCGACATGCGCACGTCGGTCGAGAACGAATGGCTGTGCTCGAAAATCGTCGCCGCGTACGGGCTGCCGATCGCGCATTGCGACATCGCGCATTTCGACGATCGGAAGGCGCTCGTCGTCGAGCGCTTCGACCGCAAGCCGTCGAGCGATGCGCGCTGGCTCCTGCGCCTGCCGCAGGAAGACATGTGCCAGGCGACAGGCACGTCCGCATTCGACAAATATCAGGCCGACGGCGGACCGGGCATCGAGACGATCATGGACGTGCTCGCCGGCTCCGAGCACGCGGCCGACCGCTACGCATTCTTCGCCGCGCAAATCGTGTTCTGGCTGCTCGCCGCGACCGACGGCCATGCGAAGAACTTCAGCATCGCGCATCTGCCGGACAACCGCTATCGATCGACGCCGCTCTACGACGTGCTGTCCGCGCATCCGGTGATCGGTCGGGGGGCCAATCAATTGCCGGCGCAGCGCGCGCGGCTCGCGATGGGCGTGCGCGGCAAGAATATCCACTATCCGATCAACCAGATCCAGCGGCGGCACTGGATCGCGCAGGGCCAGCGCGTCGGCTTCGCGCCGGCCGAGGTCGACGACATGATCGACGCGTTGACCGCGCGAACCGCGGGCGTCATCGACGAAGTGTCGGCGCGGCTGCCGCGCGATTTTCCGCGCGACGTCGCCGACGCGATCTTCAGCGGGATGCTTCGTCTGAATGCGAAACTCGCCGCGGCATCGCCGGCGCGAGCGTAGCGGGGAAGCGGCGCGGCCGGTGCAGCGAACCCTGTCGCGCGAGCGATGCGACGTGCGGCACGCGCGGTTCATGAACGCAGTGATCGGGCCGTCGATCCGGCCCGCCGCGCGCGCTCGTGCAGCGGCATCGCGATGCGGGCGATCTGTGCCGCATCGTGACCGCCACCAACGTGTTCGTCACGGCGCCGATCGGCAAGGCGCTGGCGTTCGACCACCTGCTCGGCATCGAGCTCGGCACCGAAGGAAACGATCCGCACGCGCGCTATACCGGCGATGCGCTCGGCGTGCCGACGTTGCCCGAAGGCAAGATCGCCCTCACCGAGCGCTGGCTCGCATCGCCTGGCCATCGCTTGCACGACATGGAACAGCCGCTCGGCGGCGAACGCATCTTGCGGCCGGACCGGCGCCTCGACGACATAGGCAATCGCTCGGCCGGGGCCGCCCCGGCCACTCGGCTCACGTGGATTTGCGATGCCCGGCGTGCTGCTCGAACAGCCGCCGCACGATCAGGACGATGGCGACGACAATGCAGACGAATACGAACCACAGCGCGAGCACGTAGCCGACGAGCTGCCAGAACTCGTCGACGCGCGCCCGCATCACGGCCGCCGAATAGCCGGCCGCGCTGCTCGCCGCGTCGACGTACGCGGCCCGGTACAGAAAGAACGACCGGCAGACCGCGTTGTCCGGCTGCGTCGCCGACAGCAGCGAGCCCGCCGGCATCGCCCGCACCTGCGCGCATTCCGACGCCGTCATTCCGTCGACGATCGCCTGCTCGACCGGATGATCGACGATCGCGCTGATCCACGCCACGCCGATTGCGAACAGCACGCTCAGGCCTACCGCATGAATCCACCTGGCCAGCCGTCGATATCGACGATGCTCGTACCTGTGTTCCATTGCATTGCTCCGTTGCGAACCCGTGGACGCGCGGCGTCGACGGGACTCCATTCGCCCGGATGCATACTGCGTGCAGTCGCGGCAAATCGGCTTGACCTGGCTCAAATGGAACGGGTCCCTCCGCGCGCCCGATCGCGAAAAAAAGGCCGATCTCGCGGCATCGGACGAAATCGATGCGCGCGCTCATTCGAAACGCGCGGCCGTCGGTGAACGCCGCGGCGCGCGCGATCCCCTTTCAAGCGCGCGACGCGCCGCTCCGATGCGCGTGAGTCAGATCGTCGAGAAACGCCTGCACGATCGGGGCCTGCCGGCCGCGCCGCCGCGTGACCACCTGGAACGTCACGTCGTAGCGCAGCGTGCCCGGATTCAGCGCCTTGAGCAGCCCCTGCTTCACGTAAGGCGCGGCGAAATGCCGACGCAGATAGCCGAGATGATGGCCGGACAGGATCAGCAGCGCGACAGCCTCCATGGCGCCGGCTTGCGCGGTGACTTTCGCGGGCGCGGTCGACAACGCCACTTCGGACAGCGGATAGGTGCGCCACGCCCGCTCGAAATCCGCGACGCTCGACGGCGCGTGCCGCCCCGCCCGCCTGAAGAGCGGATGGCCGCGCCCGCAGTACGCGAGCTGACGTTCGACGAAGAGCGGCATGTACTCGAGCATCGGCACGCGATGCCAGAAATAGCCGATCGCGATCTGCGCGTCGCCGCTCAGCAGACGCTCTTCGAGGTCGCCCGGCGGCCGCACCGAGATCACGGAGCGCACGGCTTCGTCGCGCTGCCGGAACCGCGCGATCGCGTCGCTGACGCGGGCGTTCTCGCTGATCGGCGTGTGGCCAATGTGGCCAATGTGGCCAATGTGGCCAATGTGGCCAATGTGGCCGATGAGGCCGATGAGGCCGATCGCGAGCATGCCGGCGAACGTCTTGTCCATGTGCCTCGCTTCGCTGCTGAACGCGTCGGCGGCCGCATGCAGCTTCTTTGCGAGCGCGTAGAAGCGCTCGCCTTTCGTCGTCAGCCGAAGGCCGCTGCGCCCGCGCTCGCACAACCGGAAACCGACGCGCGTCTCGAGCGCCGCCCGTTCCTTCCCGATCCCGCTCGCGACGAACGCGACTTTCCGGGCAGCGCACACCCGCCGCATCGATGGCTGCATCGACATCGGCCTTTGTCACGGCATCGAATCCGAAACTTTCCCGCCCCTTTTCTTCCGCCGTAAACGTATGATGATTGCCGCGCGTCAAGCGCATTCACGTACGCAAGGAGACCCTCAATGAAAACACTGAAGTACGCGGCAGCACTGCTGAGCGCGGCGGCGATGAGCTCGTCATGGGCGCAACCCCCGACCCTCACCGCGCAATCGCACGTATCCGGCATCAGCAAGGCGGAGCCGACCAAAATCGGCGCTCAGCTCGCCGAGCGCCGCGCGACGCTGCCGACCCTGCCACGTCCGCTGCCGACGCTGCCCGCCAGCACGATTCGGCAAGCCGGCGTGCGCGCGCCGCTCGCGACGCGTCAAGCGACGCTCGGCGCCGCGGCCGCCGCAACCGTCGCGCCGAGCGTCGCGAACTGCACGGACGTGACGATCGGCGTCGCATACAACGCGCCCACGGCGCCCGCCGGCCAGGCCGACTGCTTCCAGTTCGTCGCGCCGAGCGCGACGAAGATCGTCGCGTACGTCGTGAACCTGCCCGCGAACGAACAGCACGACGTCCATCTCGTGCAGGTCAACGAAGACAGCTCGTGGACGGTGCTCGACAGCCAGGCCGACCTGTCGCCGAACAAGATCGTCGAAGCGATCTCCAACGGCCCGGTGCGCCTGCTGCTGCTCGTCAGCGCGCAGCAAGGCGCGGGCAACGCGACGCTCCAGTTCCAGGTGCTCGGCACGACGGGCTACGACAGCTACGAGCCGAACGATTCGATCCTGCATCCGACGCGGCTGTCCGGCAACCGGCAGATCAACGCGAACCTCGACACGGTTGCGGACTTCGATTACTACGCGGTGCAAGTGCCGTCGGCCCAGACGGTGAACTACGTGACGTTCAAGGGCGCGGGCACGCAAACGGCCGAGCTCGAGACCACGCCGAACACATGGGCGACGCTGGCTTCGGGGACGTCGTACAACATCACGTCGCCTGCGGGCGCGACGCTGATGTTCCGCGTCTACGACAAGGGCACGACGGCGCCGGCCGCGCAAGCCTATACGCTGCGCGTGTCGGACGGCGCGGGCACCGCGGGCTTCTACCGCTTCCTCGACACCGAGAACATCACGCATCTGGTACGCACCGGCGGCGAGAACGTCGCACGGGTCGTGACGCCGGGCGTCGCCGCGTGGGACGCGACGGGCAACGTCCGCCTGCCGCCGGGCGAGCGAATCTGGGTACGCGCATACGATAGCGCGGGGCCGAACGGCCCCAACACGCTGTTGACGGAAACGTCGGGCTATACCGATGCGAACGGCAACCTGCTGGTCGATCTGAACGTCGGCCTGTGCCAAGGCGGCGGGACGGTGACCGGCGACTTCTATACGATGTCAGTGCCCTCCGATCATTGGCGGATCACCTACAACCCGTATTCGTTCGCGGTGGCCTACCTCGACAACGGGACCTTGCATCAGGGCGCATCGATCGCCCGCTTCACGCACATCTGCACCGAAACCTATCTCGGCCGCAAATAAGCGCGAAAAAGGCGGCTCGCTTTCGGCGAACCGCCTTGCACGAAGCCGGCCGGTGCGTCGCGCGCCGGCCGGCCTGCTGAATCAGTCAATGCGGAACCTGTCGTCGAATCGACACGGAACCGCTTCGTGCGATGTCGAACGCGGGCGCGGCGCCCGCCGCCGCGCTCGATCGCCGGCTCAGGCAATTGGCGGGGACGCCGCCTCGACCGCCCGCTTTCCGCGCCTATGCGCGCGAGCCGATTGCATCGCGCGTCGCATCGCATCACCGTATGGCCTGTGGCGTCAAGACGCGCGCCAATACAGTTCCGCGCGAGCGGTGCCGTCGCTGCGGGCGACGCTCGCACGAACGCACGCCCCTTCCCCTCGACCATTCACGCTCCACACGACGGATGTCGATCTCGCATTCGTGATCGCGTGCGCGTGCGCCGCAACGCCGACGACATCCGACATCCGACATCCGACATCCGACGCCCGACGCCCGACGCCCGACATCACTGAACGAAGCCCCTCGCTTGCAATCAGCAACGTGATTCGCGCATGAAGGCAAACGCACGCAATCGCGACGCCTCGCACAGTGCGCCGCGATCTGCACAGCATCGAAAACGCACATCGCGACAGCCGTCATCCCGGCTTGCTGCTCAGTTCCTTCAATCCCTTGATCACGCCGAGCAGCGCGCGCCCGTGCTCTTCGGAGCCGTCCCACGCCTCGACGATCGCCTCGCGCAGCAAGTCGTTGTACGGAGCCGAAAGCCGGCCTGACTGCCGCGTCTCGACACCGTAGAAACTGCATAGCTTATTGAATGACGAACTCCTGCGCAGCCGACGCCCGCTCGACAACCGCAGTCGCGAGACGGTGGGCTGGCTGACGCCCGAAAGCCTAGCTATTTCGCTGGACGAGCGGGTATCGGCCAACAATCGGCTCAACAAGTCCTGAACAGAAAAATGTGTCTTGGGGGCTTCCATAGTATGCATTATACATATACATTAACGCCTAATGAATTGATCGTCGAAGTTGACGATCGGCCGCATTCCGAGAAAGTTGATGACACTGAAACACCTGCCCCCGACGTTTTGCTGGACCAAGATCGGTACCGAGTCCGGCGAAGCACTCCCGACCATCGTGCTGAGAAAGGAATGGGAGCGCAGGTTGGGAGGCGGGCGCTTTCTGTGGGGCATCGGCCAGCCGCTCGGCAACAGCGCGCAGATCGCCGCGCATCGAACGGGCTCGCTGATCGCGCTGTTCTCGCCGGCGTCGAGCAAGCCGAGGCAGGCGGAAAGAAAGCAGGAAGGCGCGCTGCTATGGAACGCGTGGATCGATGCGAGCGGCCAGGTGCGCCAGCTCCCGCCGCATACGTTCATCACGAGCCGCGCGACGCTGCCTTCGGGGCGGCGCCGCGAGCATTACTACGCGCTCGTGTGCGCATCGCCGACCGAGCTCAGCATCGGCACGCGCCTGCACGTGCATCCCGATCAACTGCGCAGCGTGAGCACGGGCAAGGTGCTCGGCGCCGCGCAGAGCGCGGCGGTCGTCGATTGCATCAGCCGCGAATCCGGGCAGACCGGCAAGCGCTATCCGCTCGCGCTGTCGGTCGAGCTCGAAGCGCCGTATTTCGTGCGGCTCACGCAGCCGAGCGTGCTGAAGGCGCGCGATCTCGCGGAAGTCACGAAGGCGACGCGCGACGGCGATTTCGACACATTCGTCGAGCAGGTCGCGCGTCTGCGCAGCCAGCCCGCCGCCGAGCAGGCGCGCGGGTTCACGCGGGATCTGTTCGATTTGCCGTCCGTCGAATCCGTCACGCCGTTCGGCAATGCTTCACACGCGCATGCGAACCATGCGTGGTAACGGGTCGGGCGCCTGAGTGCGCAACCGGACACGCGACGCCCGGCAGCACGCGAAGGTTCACGCCGCTTCGCGCGCGCCAGTCGCGTGTTGCAAGCCGGCCATGGCGGCGCGATCGAGACGGAAAGAGAATCGGCACGCAGCGTCGCGCGCGGCGGCCGATGCAGTTGCATTCAGTGGTTCATGCCGGTGCGCGTCGCGCGATGCGAACGCTTGCCATCGGCTTGTCATGTTTGGCAACCGAGGAGAAACGTCCATGTCGACCATCCCGCATTCACGGGAAGCCCAGGCCGCGCAACGTTTTTTCGAGGCGACGCGCAACGTCGACCTCGCATTTCGCGCCGTTCGCGGTGACGCCGAAGAGACGACGCCGAGCGTCGAATACGCGGCGGCGGTGTCGCGGCTCGATCGTGCGCTGGATGAGCTCGCGAGCGCTCAGGCGCTGTTCGATTCGGCGGTTCGCATGCGCGCGCGCAAACGCAACTGAATCCGCTTCACGTTCGAACGACGCGCGGCGAACCGGTTTCGCGATTCGACGCAACGCACGCGCCCTTCGTCGACCGCGCCGCCCGGCCATGCCGACATCCGCCCGCACGCGCCATCAAGGCTCGATCACCCTCGGCGTGACGAGAAACAGCCGCTCGGTGTGGCTGTCCCGCTTGTCGGTCGAGCGGAACAGCGCGCCGACGAGCGGCAGCTTCGACAGCACCGGCACCCCCGACAGCGTGCTCGAGCGCGAATCCACCTTGTAGCCCGCGATCAGCAGCGCCTGCCCCTGCTCGATGAACGCCTGCGTGTTGATTTCGTTCGACACGATCACAGGAATGTTGTCGACCGTCTGCTGTGACAATTCGCCGTCGACGATCCGCACATCGAGCTTGATCTGCGTGCGCCCGCCCTCCTCGACGACCATCGGCAGCACGCGCAGCGACACGCCGGTCGAGATGCTGTACAGGTCGGCCGACGTGTAGCCCGCGACGCGCACGAAGAACTGCTTCTTGTTGTCCATCACGGCCTCGACGTTGTCGAGCGTCGTGACTTTCGGGCTCGCGTCGGTGCGCGCCTGGTTCGACGATTCGAGCGCGTTGATCCGCGCAAGCAGGTAGCGGCCCGCATCGCCGAGCACGGCCGTCAGCGACAAGCCGAGCGGGCTCGCCGGCACGCCGACCGAGTCGCCGTTGCCGGACAGCGAGATCGAGCCGAACGTCGGATTCAGCGAGCCATTCGCGTACGAGTTCTGCGCGGTGAGCCCGGTGCCCGTCTGCAGATCGACGTGGCTGTTGTGCGCGCGCCAGTCGACGCCGAGCTGCTTGAGCGCGCCCTCGTCGATCTCGATGATGCGCGCCTCGATCTCGATCAACCGCGGCTTCACGTCGAGCAGCGCGATCAGATCCGGGTACTGCGCCATGTGCTCGGGCACGTCGCGCACGAGAATCGAGTTCGTGCGCGGATCGGCCTGGATCACCGGCAGATCGTTCGGATCGCCCACGCCCGCGGGCACGCCGCTCACGCCGCCGAACGGATCGGGCATGCCGCCCGGCGCGCGCAAGCCGCCCTGATTCGCGAGCACGGAGGCGAGCGTCGCGCTCGGCCGCGGATCGCCCGCCGGGTTGCCTTGACCGCCAAGACCGCCCCCGCCGTCGCCCAATTGCGCTGCCTGCATGTATGGCGGCAACGGCGGCACGCCGCCGCGCCCGCCGCCGAGATCCGTCATCGGCGCGGCGCGGCTGATCGGCTTGCCGACGGTCGTCTGGGACGCGCGCTTGCCGTCGCTCCCTGGGTGATACATCCGGCTGAGCAGCGATGCGACGCCCGGCATCGTCACGGTCGTGCCGTCGACGTTCACGTCGCGGTCGGCGGCCCACGCGTGCTTCAGCGAGAACACGCGGATCGTCGTGCCGCCCGTGCGCGCGGCGTTCTCGTCGAGGCGCGCGG
This sequence comes from Burkholderia sp. ABCPW 14, assembly GCF_001523835.1. NCBI lineage: Bacteria > Pseudomonadati > Pseudomonadota > Betaproteobacteria > Burkholderiales > Burkholderiaceae > Burkholderia > Burkholderia sp. ABCPW 14. The sequence goes on from NZ_LOVS01000033.1 coordinate 72,024, forward strand.
CGACGCTCGTCACAAGCTCGACGTAGCGCGGCGGCCCCGCGATGAGCGCGGTGCGCTGCTGCGCGTTGTAGACGACCGGATAGCGCGGATCGGCGACCTTCATCTGCTCGAGCAGGTCGCGCAGGTCGCCCGTGTTCGCGTGGTCGAGCTTGACGAGCGTGCTCTTCATGTCGCTCGACGGCGTCACGTACAGCACGGTGCCGTCGTAGTACCAGACGAAGCCGAACGACGCGGCGAGCGTGTCGAGAAAGCGCTGCGGCGACATCTTCATCTTGCCGCTGACGGCGCCGCTCACGCCGGACGCGACGTTCGCCGCGATGTTCTGGCTCGCGGCGAGGTCGCGCAGCACGTCCTTCACGTCCTTGCCTTCCGCCGCGTATTGGATTTCGGTGCTGCGCCAGCGGATCGGCGCGGCATCGACGGAAAGGCTCGCGAGCGAGCACAGCAGGGACAGCAAAACGGGGATCTTGGCCTTCATGGGTCCGTCCGGTGGGGACGCGCGGCCGTCGGTCGGACGGATCGCGCGCCACGAATGGGAGACCCCTGCAGTTAACCGCAGCCGCACGCGGCGGCGACCGCGCGCGGCGAAGGCCCGTTCAATAGAACGAATTGATGGTCCAGCCGGTCACGAGCGGCGTCTGGAGGAACGTCTGGCCGCCGCTGCAATAGGTGGACTGCCACGGCGTCCTCGCGTAGTTGTCGTACGTCGCCCATTTGCTCGAGAGCCTGACCACGTATCCGCTGCGCGGCTCGGCGGCCTGGTTCAGCGTGACGTTGATCGTCGCGGCGTCTTCGATCAGCTTCGACGACTGCGCCTCGCTGTGAGCGATCACCTTGTTGCCCTGAACGTCGATGACGTCGACGACGAGGCGCATCTGTCCTTGCCGCCCCTTCAGGTCGCACGTCGCATAGCTCATGTGCATGTACGCGCTCACCGAAATGAGCCCGTTGTTGTCGAGCTTCACCTGCCGATCGATCGTGTACGTGTACGTGCCGTCCGGTTCGTACGTGATGAGCGGCGCGTTCGGATAGGGGCCGCGGTAGGTGTACCCGCACGAAAAATCCCGCGCGCCGGGCGTCTCCATCAGGATCTCGCACGCCGTCTCGGTGCTGCCGATCTTGATCCCCGATTGCGGCAGCCACTTGCCGTCCTGACACGACAGCACCTGCCCGTCCTGACCCATCGACACGAGCCCCGCGTTCGGCCGGCCCGGATCGGGCGAGCACGGCGAGTTGACGACGACGCGCCCGGTGATTTCGTACTGTTTCGCGGAGATGACGCCGGGCACGATCAGGTTGCCTTCACGGTCGACCGCGAGCGCCTGCCAGCCGCCGCCCGTCCACGCGTACGCACGGAATGTGTCGAGCGTGAGACGCACGTCGCCGGTTTCGTTCGATGCGTCGTTGGGCAGGTCATCGGTGGTGTTGACCGGATCTTTCCAGTGCCCGCCCGCGCCGCGCCACACGCCGTTCTTGCAGCTCAGCAGATTGCCGCCCGCGTCGGCGCCGAGCTTGCCGTTCGCGAAGCCGCCCGCGGTTCCGCAGTTCGCCGGGTCCGCGCTGCCGTCGACGAACGTGTGCGTGAGCCAGATCGGCACCTGCATCGCGTTCGCCTCCGGATGGCCGCCGACGCCGACCCGGTACAGATAATCGCTGTTGATCTGCTGGCCCGGGCCATTGAAGAAGATCTCGCTCGCGAGGTGGCCGGCGCTCGGCGGCGCGGCGTCGGACGCATCGCATTTCGGCGAGCTGCCGCCGAGGAACGTGCCGGTCTGCATTCGCCACGCATCGAACGCGCCGCGCGCCTCCGTCGGCAAGCGCGTGCTGATCGAGCCGCCGCCCGGCCCTGCGCTCGCTGCGACGAGCCCGAGTTCCTTGTCGCCGATCGTCTCGCCGCCCGTCGTCACGACGAGCGCGTCGAGCCCCGCGCCGCTCGCGGTCCGCTTGACGAGCACGCACGTGTGCTGGCCGTATGCGTTTCTCGGCTGAAGCGCGGCCGGCAGATCGCTCGTCGACTGCAAATCGGCAAGCGTCATCACGACGGGCGTCTGCGTGTTCGCGCGCTGCAGCCACGCATCGTAGTCGCGCTTGAGCGCGCGCGTCGCCGCGGCGGTCACCTGCGCCTGGTATTGCGCGGCCTGCTGCGCGCGCACGTCGTCGAGCGACGTGTCAATCATCATCGCGATGCCGGCCAGCATCAGCGCGGCGATCGCGAGCGCGCCGAGCATCTCGATCAGCGCGAAGCCGCGTGCGCGGCGGCGGGAAAGCGGGAAACGCATCAGTAGGCTTGCCCCATCCAGACCGGCACGCCGTTCGCGATCGACAGCCCGGCGGGCAGCGGCACGCCGTTCGCCGGCGCGTTCGGGCGCGCGAGGCCCGGATGCACGACCGCGCCGCGATACGCGACGCCCGCGAACAGCGAGCCGTCCGCGAGCGTTTCGATCTCGCCCGCGATGTTCACGGGCGGCATCGACACCGCATACGCAACGACGGTGCCGTCCGCGATGTAGTTGCGCCACAGCGGATTCGCGCCCGGATACCACGAAGGAAACGTGAGCTGCGCGGTCGGCACCGCGCCGCGCGTGCCCGGATGCAGGCGTGCGTAGTCGAGCGCCGCCAGCCGGTAGACGGCGAGGTTGTCGGCAAGCGCTTGCGCGGTGCGCGACGGCTGCAGCGCGGGAATGGCGGACGGACCTTGCAGCGTCGCGTAGACGGCGACGATCGATGCGAAGGCCAGCGCGGCGGCGAGAGCGTACATGTGCGGCGTGAGCGACGGTCAGGGAACCGGGCCGCGTCAGTTCGACGTCCAGACGATCGACGCGTTGTTCACGCAGTTCGTCGTTGCGTCAGTCGGAGAAACCGGGTACTCGATCGCGGCATTCCCTCCGATCGCAACCGACCGCCAATTTCCGCCTGCGGTCAGCGTGTTGATGCAGACGTCGCGCGGGACGTTCGTGTACTGAACCGTGAAGGTCTGTCCTTGTCCCGTCACCGTGACATTCCCGCCCCATGCATCCGATACGTTTGCACCGTTGACAGGCAGCGTGCTCGGAAACACCTTTGCCGCAATCAGGTTCGCGTTGAGCTCAGCAGCATCTCCGTAATTGTTCACCTGCCCCATATAGAGCTTCTTGGTTCCCGTCTGAATCGCATTCAGCTCCTCGGCGAGCCGGTTCGTATTCGCGCTCGAAAACGCCGACCCGAGCAGCGCGATCGCGCCGACGATCACGATCGCGGCGACGCCGAGGTACGCGATGCTCTCGAGCAGCGACGCGCCGCGCTCGTTGCGGTGGCGTCGGCAGAACGCCGGTTCGTGTCGATAGGCGGGATGGGCGGCGAGTGGTTTCATATTGGTTTCTCCTGGATTGAAAATGCGCGACTCGAACATGCGTGACGTCAATGCATCGCGCGCGTCATCGCGGCGATTTCCTGCTGAATGCCGAAGAAGCCCGTCACGAGCCAGCCGATCAGCAGGGCCAGCACGACGATCGCGACGCCGTTCAGCACGCGCATCTGCGCGGCAATCCGGGTGACGCCCTCTTCGAGCCATTCGTCGGCGAGCATCTTGAGCGCCGCGTCGAAGCCGCCGTATTCGGCGTAGATGCACAGGTCCTCGACGATCTCGCGCGACGGAAACTGATAGCCGGTGTTGAGCAGCGCCTCGCCGGCGTTGAGGCCCGACTTCACGCCGATCAGCGTGTCGTCGATCCGCTCGCGCAGCCACGGCCCCGCGACCGCGCCGATCTTCAGAAGCGCCTTCTCGACCGTCACGCCGGACGCCTGCAGCGCCGAGAACGCGATCAGAAAACCGCTGCCCGCGACGAGCCGATAGATCGAATAAGGCGGCACGCGATCCGCATAGATGCGCAGCGGGCCACGCCAGCGCGGCAGCGACCATGCGAGCGCGACGACGAACGCGACAAGCAACGCGACGACGACGAGCATCCAGCCCTGCACGAACAGCGACATCAGGTACAGCGAGCGCGCGGCGCCGCGCCAGTGCGAAGGATCGGCGACCAATGCGAATTTCGGGATCACGTGCGTGCCGAACAGATACAGGTAGCCGATCACCATCGCGACGAGCCCGATCGGATACGCGACGCCGCCCGTGACCGCACGGCGGATCTTGCGGCTCGACTGCACGATGGCGGCGACCGACGCGAGCGCATCCTCGATGCGTCCCGCCTGCTCGCCCGCCGCGACGATCATCTGCTCGGTCGCGGGCACCCACGATTCCATCGCCTCGGACAGCATCCGGCCGTTCTGCACCGCGAAGCGCCAGTCGGACAGCACGATCGCGAGCGGCTCGCGCGGCTTGCGGCCCTCGTGCGACGCGCGCCATTCGAGCTCCTCGAGCACCTTGAGGAGCGGCAGCCCGTTGCCGAGCATCTTCGCGATCTTGCGATAGATGCGCAGCCGCTCGTCGGCGTTCAGGCGGAGCTTCGCCCAGCGGCGATTCAGCTCAAGTGCCATAGCTGAATCCGACGAGCGACAGTTGCTGCCGCGCTTCGCCCGCGACCGGCGCGAGCGTGCCGACTACCCGCTCGACGCCGTGCGGATCGACGAGCCCCGCCGCTATCTTGCGCAGCGCGTGCTCGGCGAGCGTCGTCCCGCCGAGCGTGCGGGTCCAGTACTCGAACGCGCCGACCTTGTCGCCTTCGCGCAGAGACTCGAACAGTCGCGCATCGGGCAGGATCACTTCGGCGACGACCGTGCGGCCGATCGTGCCGACCTCCCGGCAGTGCGCGCAGCCGTCGCCCGCGATGCACACGTCCTGCATCCGGCCGTCGAGCGCGAGCCGCAGCCGCGCGAAGAGGCCCGGGTCGACCTTGTCCGGACGATCGGCGAGCCGCAGCTTGCAATGCGGACACAGCAGCTTCACGAGACGCTGGCTGATGAGGCCGGAGATCACGGTGTGATCGGTGATCATCCGCGCGTGCAGGCCGAGATCGATCAGGCGGTCGGCGATCGCGAGCGCGCTGTTCGCGTGCACGGTCGTCCAGACCTGGTGCCCCGTCATCGATGCGCGCAGCGCCGTCTGCCCCGACGCGCGGTCGCGGATCTCGCCGATCATGATCGTGTCCGGATCGAGCCGCATCGCGTTCGTGATCGCCGCCGCGAACGCGAGCGCGCGGGCCTCCTCCGTCTGCGCGTTCGCGACGGGCGTCTGCACCGCGCCGTCGATCGGGTATTCGATCGGGTCTTCGACCGTAATCACGTGCAGGCTGCCGCGCGATTCGTCGATCTGCGCGGCGAGCATCCGCTGTAGCGTCGTCGACTTGCCGGAGCCCGTCGGGCCGCTGATGATGTTCATGCCGTGCGGCTGCACGCGCAGCGCGCGGAACGCCGCGACGTGCTCGGGCGCGAAGCCGAGCGCGGCGAGATCGGTCGCATCGCCCGCGTCGTTGTAGAGGAGCCGCAGCACCATCAGGCTGCCGTCGCTCGTCGGCGTCGTCGCGATCCGCACGCCGTACAGGTCGTCCGGCAGCTTGTCGCGGTCGCCGATGCTCGCGTCCTGCCGCTCGCTCGGCCGGTAGCTGTTGTCCGACACAGTCGTCATCGCGCCGTACAGCGTCGCGAGCAGCCGCTCGCCGTGCTCGCGCGTGTGCTCGTTCACGCGCACGAGATCGTTATGGATGCGGAAATAGACCTCGGTGCTGAAACGGCGCACGCGGATGTGGACGTCGGATGCGCGCTCGCGGCACGCGCGGCCGATCAGCTCCTTCGCGAGCACCTGCATCACCGTGTGGTCGAGCCGCTCGCCGCCGCCCGCGACGCCGTGCCGGTACGCCTCGCGCACCTGCGCGAGCGTCGCGGGCGTCGGCCGGTACGGCCGGCCCATCCGGTCGAGCCGCGCGCGATACGACAGCACGAACGCATTCATCTCGTGGCCTTCGGCGATCAGCAGCCGGCCGTCGTCGAGCAGGCAGACGAACTTGCGTTCCTCGACGCTCGCGGCGAAATCGCCGGCCTCGCTGACCGCGCGCGGGCCGCGCGGCTGTGCGACATCGGCGCCGGCGTGCGCCGCCGCGCGCGGAACCGCGCCGGTTGGGCGTTGCGCGTCGTGGCTCATGATCCGCTCGCGGACAGTGCGGGCAAGGCCGGCAGCGGCGGATTGCCGGAGAACGCCACCGCCGTCGACAGCCGGTACGTGCGCCCGCGATTCGACACGACGACCGCGCGCGGCTCGATCGCGACGATGCGGCCGCCGTCCGGCAGCGCGTCGCCGCGCTGCACTTCGAACTCGGCGCCGCCGTTCATTCGCAGCGTCGCGAACGCGCGCTTGCCGACGCCTTCGATCGCCGTCACCGCGAGTTGCCCGGCCGGCGCGCCGCCGCGCGCGCGCGCGAGTTGCGCGGTTCGCTCGGCCACCTGCTGCTCGGCCTCGAGCTTCTTCAACTGCGCCTGCAGCAGCACCGTCTCGCTTTGAAGCCGCGTGAGACGCGCGGCGGTCGCGCCGCCGTCGTCGGACGACACGGGGCCCGCCGCGCATACGGCGCCGGCAAAGAGCGCCAAGCCGAGCGCGCACATCGATCGGACGCGACTATTTCGCATAGAGCACTCCTTCGAGAGTCCACTGATTGTTCTGGTAAGCGATGCGCTGCACGCGCAGCCCCGGCACGTCGATCGCACGCATGAACTCGGGCGGCGCGAAGCCGCCGAGGCTCGCATTCAGCCGATATGCACGCCACGCCGGCGCGGCGGCCGCCTGCTGGGCGAGATTCGCGAGCGGCGCGCGCGACGATTGATCGGGAGGCAGTGGGTCCAGTTTAGCGGCCGCGTCCAGCAATTGGAGACGCGACAGAAGTTGCGTCCTGACAGCCGAATCGTCGACGAGCGACGTATCGTCCGCCGTGGGCGCGGTGAGCGGCACGTCGAGCGTCGCGCGTTCGCCGTCGGTGTCGACGATCGCGGCAGGCTCCGCGGCGAGCAGGTAGCGTACGTTCGAGCCGTTGCGCGTCCACGCGTAATGCGCGATGCCCGGCGTGCATTCGTAGCGGTCGAGCCGCCAGCCGCCCGGCGCGAGCCGGCCGAAGCGCATGGCGCACGCCCGCGCGAACGCGATCGCGTCGGGCAGCATCGCCCACGGATGCGCGATGGCCCCGCTCTTCGCCTGCCGCGCGGCCAGCTCGGCGCGCACGCGCGCGAGCGCCGCCTCGCGCGCCGCTTCCTCGACTTTCGCGCGATGATGCCAATACGCGAGCACGCCGCCGCCGGCGACGCACACCGCCGTCGCGGCGATCAGCGCGGTGCGCGTGGACAGGCGCCGCTCGACGGGCTTGAGCGCCCACCAGCGCTCGGTGCGCGGCCGCCCGCCGCGACGCGGCAGCAGTTCGTCGAGCCGCTTCGGCTGAAAATTCTGGAAGCCCTGCTTTTCGAGCTCCGGCTCGCCGATCACGACGTTCCAGCCGCCCCACGCGTAATCGGTATGCAGCCGCTCGAGCGCCTCTTCGCGGCTGCCGACCCAGTCGCCGTTCGGCATGAACGCGTGATCGCGCACCGCGAAGTACGCCCAGCGTCCGTCCGGCAGCGCGAATGCGCCGAGCCAGTTCGGCGCCGGCTGGCGCCGTCCGTTGTAGAACGCGCCTTCGAGCGCGATCGCGCGCGACACCATCGCGCCGAGCGACAGATGCCCGGGCGCGAAGCCGTCGCGCGTGTTCGCGTAGCCCGCCGCCGCGACGCCGCGATCGATCCGCAGCACCATCAGGTCGAACTTCAGCTTCTTCGCGAGCTCGAGCGCTTCGGCGCGCAGCTCGTTGCGCCTCGACAGCGACTGCCAGAACAGGCCGCCGACGAAGCGCTGGCGGCCGATTTGAATGACCTGCTCGCTCATCGTCCGCCTCGTCACGCGCCGCCGCGCTGCGTGACGGGCGTGATCAGGATCACGATCACCTCGCGCGCGCGCTGCGCTTCGTAGCCGCCGCCGAGCGCGATCATCTTCGGCGTGCCGACGCCGCGCTCGTCGAGCGAATCGTTCGTGCCTTCGTAGCCGCTGATGACGAGCGTCTCGCCCGATTTCATCGCGACCCGCTGCAGGAAGTTGCGCATGTCGATGTCGGGCGCCTGGATCTGTATCGCGCCGCTCCCCGTGCTGCTCGCCACCTTCTTCAGCGCGAGCAGCGACGAGATGTTCGTCGAGAACTGCAGCATCACGGTGCCGTCGTCAAGCACGTGCGGCAGCAGCGTCATGTTGAAGCCCGTCGTTACCGAACCGGGCGTGAGCGCCGTCGACGAGCCGACGTTCGCGGTGTTCGTCGTCGACACCGACGCGAGATAGCCGGTCTGCGTCGCGACCTGCACGGGCACCGGCTGATTGTTGAGCGTCGTCACCGACGCCGACGTCTTGCGCCGCACCTGCCCTTGCTGCGACAGCGCGCGAATCAGGAGCTTCGTGCCGTTGAAGCGGCTTGTCGGGCTCAGCACCGACGCGGACAGCTCGGCGGGCGACGTCAGCGACGCCGGCTTGAACGTATTGGCGATGCCGAACTGCGCGGACAGCGTCTTGTAGACGAGGCCCCAGTCGATTCCGTACGCGTCGCCCGCCGACAGCGACACGCTCAGCACGGTCACGTTGAGCAGCACCTGCCGCGACAGCGCGCGATTCTGCTGCGTCATGAACGCAGCGACGCGTTCGAGCACGTCGGGCGTGTCGGTCACCGAGATCGATCCGGTCGCGGGCGACGCAACCGAGCTGCCGTGGCGCGACAGCATCGACTGGATCGCGCTCTGCAAGCCGTTGAACACGGACAATTGCGAATTGACCGCGGTGTTCGCCGAATTGTTCGCGGTGAGGCCCGTCGTGCCGGACGACGCGCCCCCGCCCGCGCCGCCCGATTGCGAGCCGCCCGACGTGCCGTCGCTCGTCGCGCCGCTCACGACCGACGCGTTCAGCGACGAGTCGCCGGGGATCGCGTTGACCTGGAACGTGCGGGTATCGGTGAAGAAGAAACGGATCGTGCCCTGCTCGTATTTCCAGAAGACGCCGAAACGCGCGCACGCCGCGTCGAGCAGGCCGCGCAGCGTGCCGCCCGTGTACAGGATGCGCACGGGCGCGAACGACGTCCCCGCGCCGCCGCCGTCCGTGCCCGCCCCGCCGCCGCCCGGCTTGCCGCCGCCGGACGACGCGCCGCCCGGCATGCCGGGCGGCAGCGGCGGCACCGAGCGCTCGCCCGCCGCGTTAAGGAAAGCGGGCGCGCCGCGCGCGGCGCCGTCCGCGCCGCCGTGCTGCGAGCGCGCGGCCGCCTGCATCGCGCTCGCGGCGACTTGCGTCGGCGCTTGCGTGAGCCGCGTGATCTGCTCGGCGAATTCGGACAACGAAGAGACCGACCGGTCGAACGACGCCAGCTCGTCGAAGAGCGCGGGCAACTGCTCGCCGCTCTGCAGCTTGACGGCGCCCGCCGACACCCACAGCCCGTCATCGACGACGACGGGCGACAGCGCGTGCACGCTGTTGTCGCCGGCGGCCGTCCGCTTGAGCAGCGCGCCGGATTCGGTCGAATCGCGCCGCACGTCCCGCTCGATGCCGCCCTTGAGCCCGGTGCAGCCGCTCAGCAGCGCGACGGCCAGAAACGAAATCGCCAGAAAGACACGCATCAGCCCGCTCCTTGTGCAACGACGCGCAACACGTGATTGCCTTGATAGAGAATCGCCTGAATCGGCGTCGACGTGCGGTCGAGGCTCGCGACAAGCGCTTGCAGCGCATCCTCGAACGAGCCGCGCAGCGTCGCCTGTGCATCGATGCTGAAATCAACGGGCGCATCCCAGACGAGCTGCCAGCCCGCCGTGCGCGCCCAGCGCGACAATACGCCGCGAATCGTGCCGTCGGATGCGCGCACGTCCCAAACGGGCAGCGGCGCCAGCGGTGCGGCCGGCGCCGCGGGCAAAGCCTCCGCGGCCGGCGCGGACACGGCGGACACGGCGGGCGCCGACGGCGGCTGCGCTCGAAAGACGTCGACGCGCTGCGCTGTCAGCGGCGCGTGATCGAAGCGCTCGGCGGATGCGCCGGCCGGCGCCGGATCGGCGCCGGCCGGCGGACCGCTCGCCGCGCAATCGGTTGCAAGAAGCGCGATCGCGATAGACGCGGCCGCGGCGACCGTGGCGCCGTGCATCATGATTTTCCTCGTTATTCGACTGCTGCCGTGCGCCTGTGGCCCCCGCGCTTCGCCGCTCGACGCTCCCGGATGCCGCGTCCGATACATCGGAGCGCCTTCGCGGCCGGAAATGGCTTTCCGAACCCGGGATTACCTCGGCTTTACATAATAGGTCTACGCACGCAGTCGCATTATTGAATTGATTATTGCGCGGCAAATATACCCCGAATAGTTTGACAAAAGCTAGTTGACGTGCAAAATTCAATAGACCATTCAATTTCCCACTCGCCGCGCGCGCAATGCGCGCCCATTCCATTCATTCGAATCCTCAAGATGAACCAGCATGCCGCCGCCCCGCTGCGCGATCTCGCGGGCGAAGTGCTCGGTCTGATCGACCTGAAGCAGATGTTCACCGACATCCACATCGAGCAGGATCGCCCCGTCACGATCAAGACGCCGCGCGGCTGGATCGAGACGAGCGACGAACCGGTGCTGCTCGACGACATGCGGCCGCTCCTCGACGCGATCGACGAGCACTGGGAGAGCGCGCTGCGTCAAGGCACGCTCGATCGCCCGTTCGTCCTCACGCGCTGCCGGCTGCGCTGTCACGTGTATCGCGCGGGCGGCGGCCGCAAGATCGTGATCTCGATGCGCCGGCTGCCGCTCACGCCGCTGCCGCTCGAGGAGCTCGGCCTGCCCGTCTACGTGCGCTCGATGCTCGACAACACGAAGGGCATCATCCTCGTCACCGGCCCGACGGGCTCGGGCAAAACGACGACGATCGCGTCGCTGCTCGAGCACGTCAACACGACCCGCAACACGCATATCGTCACGATCGAGGAGCCGATCGAATACTATCTGGAGCGCCGCCAGTCGATCATCTCGCAACGCGAAGTGCCGACCGACACGCCGAATTTCCCGCACGGGCTGCGCGAGGCGCTGCGGCAGAAGCCGGACGTCGTGATGGTCGGCGAGGTGCGTGACGCGCAGACGGCGGACACGCTGCTGCAGGCAGGCGAATCCGGGCATCTCGTGCTCGCGACGATGCACACGGGCAGCGCGGTCAGCGCGCTCAACAAGCTGCTGTCGTTCTTCCCGGTCGAGCAGCGCGACCGGCACGCGGTCGCGCTCGCGGAATCGCTGATCGGCATCGTCTGCCAGAGCCTCGTGCCGAGCGCGGACGGCGAGAGCCTCGTGCTCGCGAGCGAATTGCTGTTCAACAACAACAACCAGGTCGCGAAGCTGATCGCGGACCCGACGAAGCTGCACCTCGTCAACGACTTCCTGCGGCGCCGGGAAGACAACATGTCGCGCTCGCTGAACGACGATCTCGCCACGCTGGCGGCCCGCAACCGGATCACGACGAAGGATGCGTTACGGGCAACTTACAATCGGCTCGAACTGCACGAAATGATGCAGTCCATTGTTAATCGGTAGCCGCTCATGCCTGTGATCCGGCATTTTTATATGTCGATCTAAAATCGAAAAAAAATCATATAAACACGCCGGATCACGTGTTAATCGACTGGCCGCATTAATTTCAAAAGTCGATTGCGATGGCGCATCTAAAAAGTGCGCGACCGGCGCTCAATAACGGGCCGATTTTGCATCAATTACCGATCAGGCGGGTCTGAATCCTGAGGCCGAGACCGTCCGGCTTCGGGGAAAGAGGCTGCGCCGCGAGCGGACGCGCGTGCGACGGCAAAGACGCTCGCGCAGAGGGCTTGGCCGTCGCTCGCGCCGCGGCCCGCGCCGGCGCGGGTGCCGGCGCTGTCGACAATGCCTGCGGCGTCGCGGACGCCGGATCGGCCGGCATCACGCGCGGCGTCACCAGGACGAGCCGCTGCACGCCGCGCCCGGCCCCGGGCGGCAACGCGATCGCCGCGCACTCGCCCGCCGCGAGCGTCGCGCTCGACATGCTGTCGCCCGCCGCAGCGCCCGCCGCGCGACCGTCGCCGTCCGCCGCCCAGCGCGCCACGATCCGCATATCGAGCGCGTAGCGGCCCGCCTGTGCCGTCTCGCGCGGCGTGACCCGCATCGCGAAACCGTTTCGCTGCGCGTCGAGCGACGGCGCGCCGCCGTCGTTCGACGCGACGAATGCCTGCCGCAAACGCCCGAAGTCCGCGCTCCCGTCGGGGAACGTCAACGTCGAGCCGTCAACGTCGATCGATGCCGCGCCATGCGCGGCGAGTTCGGCGATGCGTGCGCGCGTCTGCGCGCAGCCGTCCGTTGCGATCGCGATGCGCGGTGCGGACGTATTGGACGTATTGGACGTATTGGACTCATTCGACGGATCGGATGGGCCGGATATCCCGGCTGAGTTCACCGCGCCGGATGCGGCGGACCAGCCTGACGCGGTGGATGCGTTCGGTACGCCGGTCGCGCGGGACGAACCGGGCGAGCCCGATGCGCCGGACGAGCCGGTTCGACCGGATAGCCGAAATGTATCGGCCATGTCGACGGCCCCGCTCGACGCCGCGGACGCTCCCGCCTCGTCGCGCCACCGCAGCCCCAGCGCATCGAGCTGCGCCGGCTGCAGCGTCGCGCCGAACGCGTCGACCCGTATCGACGCGGGCAGCGTGTCGAGCTGCGCGACGAGCCGCGCATCGCGCGCGAGGCGCGCCGGCACGTCGCGGATCAGCACGGTGTTCGAACGCGCGTCCGCGTCGACGATCGGCAGCGACGCCGTGAATTCGCGCACGCCCGGCACCGCGCGCGGCGCGACGCCGTCCTGCTCGAGCCGGCGGCGCAGCCGCGTCGCGAGCCCCGGCAGCGATGCGTCGCCCGCGTCGCCGCGCACGAGGCGATCGGTCGCGGCGCGCGCGCGCAGCTTGAACGCACGCGTCTCCGTCGGCACGCGCGCCTGCGCCGCCCGATCGAGCGCACGCGCGGCGGCGAGCACGAGCGCGACATAGCGCGGCGGACCGGCGACGCGCACGATCCGCGCCGCGTCGTCGTCATCGGGCCGCCAGCGCCGATCGACGATTCGCTGCCGCGCGAGCGTCGCGCGCAGCTCGGCCGGCGTCGCGTAATTGAGCCGCACCGCCGCGCGCTCGAACGCGTCGGGCGCGACGAATTGGAGCACCGCGCCGTCGTAGTACCACGCGAGTCCGCACGTGCGCGCGACCCTGTCGATGAAACGCCGCGGCGGCAGCGCGTCGCGCAAGTCGAGCCGGCACGACGCACGCGCGTCGATGTCGATCGCGACGCCCGAGCGGCGGCTCAGCTCGCTCAATGCGTCGGCGGCGTTCACCTGCCCGACGCGATAATCGAAGCGCGCGATCGGCCACGCGAGCGGCACCGCATGCAGCGCCGGCGCATGGCCCGCGAGCGCGAGCGCAACGGCGGCAGCCGACGCGGCCGCGCGCCGCGTCACGATGCGCGATCCGTCGGTTCCGCGTTCGCGCCGAGATTGAGGCGATAGCCGGTCGCGTACGCCGCGTGCACGCTCCAGCCGATGCCCGCCGCCTTCAGGCGACCGCGCAGCCGGCTCACGTACATGTCGACCGAACGGGTCTGCGCAGACGCATCCGAGCCCCAAACGAGCCGCAGCAGGTCCTGGCGCTGCACGACCGTGCCCGGATGCTCGGCCAGATGCCAGAGAATGTCGAATTCCTTCGCGCTGAACGGATGCGACGCGCGGCCGTCGGACACGGTCAGCGTCGCGCGCGACAGCATGTAGCGGCCGAGCTGCATGCGCCCGCTGTCGACCGACAGCGCCGCGAAGCGCCGCAGCAGCGCGCGCACGCGCGCGAGCAGCGTCTGCTTTTCGAGCGGCTTGATGAGGAAGTCGTCCGCGCCGGCGTCGAGGATCTTGACGATGTCTTCTTCGTCCGAATGCACGGTCTGGAAGATCACGGGCACGATCGAGCGCGCGCGGCCGCGCACCCATGCGAGCAGGCGCTCGCCCGTCATCCCGGGCAGGTCCCAGTCGAGCAGGAGCAGATCGGCCCAGCTGTCGCCGAGGAAGCGGCGCGCTTCGAGCCCGTCGTCGAACGCCTCGACGCGGTAGCCCTCGGCCTTGAGCCACGTGACGAGCAGCGTGCGCTGCACCGGATCGTCCTCGACGACGACGATCTGCTTGGGCGGCTGCACGGTGCGCTGCATGTTCGATTCGGACATCGTGTAAATGTAGGTCGTCAAGCGAAAAAATGGCGAAAAGCGCGCGCGCCGCCGCTCAGCCGTCCGGCGCGACGCTCGCGCGCCAGCGCGCGATGCCTTCCGGCACCGACGGTGCGCCGCCGACCGGCACGAGCATCGGCAGACGCAACACGAACGATGTGCCGACGCCGCGATTCGATTCGGCGTGCAGCGTGCCCGCATGCGCGGCGACCACCTGTGACGCGAGCTGCAGCCCGAGGCCGAAGCCCATCGAGCCGCGCTTCGCGAGCGGCGCGAAATCCGTCATCCGCCCGTCCGGCGTGAGCCCCGGCAGGCCGCCCGCCCAATCGCGGATCGTGACTTCCGCGTGCGCGTCGCGCACGTGCATCCGGATCTCGACGCGCGCGCCCTGACGCGATGCCTGCACCGCATTGTCGATCAGATTCTGCAACGCGCGGGCGACAAACACGCGTGCGCCGCGCAACCACAGCGGCGCGGCGTCGTCGAGCCATAGCTGCAACGCGACGCCGCGATAGACAGCGCCCACTTCGAGCTTCGGCACGAGCTCGCCCAGCATCTTGCGCAGGTCGAAGCGCACGAAGTGGCGCTGCCGGAGATCGTCCGCCGCCGAAGCAACGAGATAGTCCTGGCCGAGCAGCAGCGCGTGCCGCGCGAGCTGCGCGATCCGCTCGAGGCCGCCGCACGCGGCGAACGCATCGGAGTCGGCGTCGTGCAGCTGAGTCAGCGCGAGAATCGAATTCTGCGGAGACCGCAGATCGTGCGCAAGAAAGCGCAGCGACGCGACGCGCTCGTCGAGCGCGCGGCGCAGCGGCGTGACCTCGGCAACCGTGACCGTCGCCGCGATCGCCGGATCGCACTCGACCAGCCGCAGCGTGAGCCACAGGATCGCGTCGTCGGTTTCGAATTCGAGTCCCTGTTCGAGCACCTCGAAGAGTGCGGCCGTATCGGCGCCCGCCGCGTCGCCGAGCACGGTTCGCAGCGGCAATCCGGCGGACAGCGTGCAGCCGAACAGTGCGTGCGCACGCGCGGTGGCCGCGACGATCGCGCCGTCGCGGTCGAGCGCGAGCGTGCCCGACGCCTGCTGGTCCTGCATCACCTGGAAGATTCGGGCATCGGCTCCGTGCGGCACGCTCAAGTTCGACTCCGGCGGACGCTGGGCTCCGCGAATGATTGGACGGACCGCGACGCGGCGGCGCGAGCGCGCAGTGTGTACCGATTCGAAAGCGCTTGTCCAGTGCCGCCGCGCCGCCCGCGCGGTCAGAAGTCGGCCTTCTGGTCCAGATCGCCCACGCTCACCGTCACTTCGTCGGACGTGAACTCCATGTTGCCGCCCGCGCCGCGCTTGCCGACGTTCGCGTTCATGAACGGATTGCCGCCCGTCTCGAGGCGCTCGAGCTCCTTCGTCGCACCGGCGTTCAGCGTGACCTTGCCGTTCTTGTCGACGACGCCGACCGAGTTGTTGCTGCCGTTGTACAGGTTGCCCTGCGAGTCTTCCTTCAGATGCAGCGCCTCGCCGCCCGCCTTCGTGTTCAGCTTCACGTCGTGCAGGCCCTGGCCCGGCTTGTCGGCCGGCGGCGCGGTCACGTTGTTCGTCGTGCCGTCGTGGCCCGTCGGCGTGTTGTTGCCCGGATCGCCGCCGACGTTCGTGTCGTCGCCGCCGCCCGAATCGTCCTGCATCAGCAGGTCTTCGATTTCGTGGAGCAGTTCCTCGATCTTCTGATCGCGGCTGCTCGACGACGTCGACGGGCGCTGGTACTGCGTCGGATTGAGAGTCTGCGACGAAATGTTGTTAACGCTCATGATCGTCTCGCTATGAATGTGAATCCAATGAAGGAAAGGGAAAAGAACGCGCACGGCCGTCCTGTGCCTGCGGTTCGTCGACAAGCTTAGACAGCGCGCCCGCGCGCGCCGCGAGCCGCGCGAAGCGGCGTCGCGGCGGCCGAATCGATCGGGCGCGCATCGCACCTCGTCATTGCATCTCGTCATTGCATCTCGTCATTGCACCTCGTCATCGCACCTCGTTATCGCACCTCGTTATCGCACCTCGTTATCGCACCTCGTTATCGCACCTCGTCATCGCACCTCGTTATCGCACCTCGTTATCGCACCTCGTCATCGCACCTCGTCATCGCACCTCGTCATCGCGCGACACGCCGCGCTTCGTCACGCGCAACGGCGCTTCGCGTGCGCCGTCCGCTCACGCGCGCGCGACGGCGATCATCGTCGACGGATCATTTCTTCTCATCGCATCGCACCAACATGGCGATCAACCCGTGCAACAAGGCCGCGTTGCGCGCACTGCTCTCGGTCTTCTCGGCCGGGCTGCGCGCGAGCGCGCACGCGGACCTCGACGAACTGCTGCTCGCGCTGCGCGTGATGCAGCCTCGCAGCGCCGCGGTCGACCTGTGCGACGTTCGGCTGCGCATCGGCCGGCGCGACTGGATCGGCGCGCTGCACATCCTGCGCACGCTCGAGGAGCAGGAGCGCGGCACGCCGCTGTGCGCGGCGCTGCAGAGCTGGTGTCTGTATGCGCTGCACGACGACGACTGGCGGCGCTATGCGCAGACCGTGCTGCTGTCGGGCGATCAGGCGTCGACGGTGCTCGTCGGCCGGTTCCTGAAAGTGAGCGCGTTCGCGACGGGCGGCGTCGGCTGCCACGACGACGACGTCGCCGCGCGCATCGCGCAGCTGCTGCGGCTCGATCGCTATCAGTGGGCGCGGCACGCGCATGCAAGCGGGATTGCTTGAGGGCTTGGATTCGGTTCGCGTGGTTTTCGGGGGCGCTTGGCTCTCGGAGCTTGGTGCTCGGAGCTCGGAGCTCGGAGCTCGGAGCTCGGAGCTCGGAGCTCGGAGCTCGGAGCTCGAAGCTCGGAGCTTGGTGCTCGGAGCTTGGCTCTTGGAGCTTGGTGCTTGGTGCTTGGTGCTTGGTGCTTGGTGCTTGGTGCTTGGTGCTTGGTGCTTGGTGCTTGGTGCTTGGTGCTTGGTGCTTGGTGCTTGGTGCTTGGTGCTTGCTTAGTGCTTGGTGCTCGACTCTTGGTCTGCGATGCGCAGTGTGCAGTTCGTGGCTGCGATCGCGATCAGGCGCATCGCAGCAAGCCGGGCCGCACGGGCTTGGCGATGCGCGCCGCAACATGCCGTCAGTCAATGCTCGACGCGTTGCGCGAATGCGCGTGCCGGCACTGCGGATCGGCACGACGTCCGGCTCCATGCCGCGCAGTCGCGGCGCGATCGCTATTCCCTCGCATGTGACTTGGCTCGAACGGCATCAAGATGCCCTGACCCGCGTCGAGAATCCGGTGCTCGACGAACTGTTCGACCGCAAGCACCGATCGTTCGAATATCGTCACCCCTCGGCCCTTGCCGCGACGTAGAATTCGATGAAACGCTCACGCGGGCCGGCGCGACGGCACTCGAACGCGGAGAAACCGTAACGGCTCGGATGCGAAGAACACGACACCGAAGCCTCGTGAGGTGTCGCGTCAGCACCATGCCACGGTGAATTCGCGACAGTCGAAATCGTCGTCACGCGCGATCCCTTCCGCGCCGACAGACCGGCCGCAATGGAAATCGGCATGCTCCCCGAACCGACGAGCCGACGAGCCGACGAACCGACGAACCGATTCGTCCGCCGGCCCGCCGTTCACGCCGCTCGCCGCGACGACGCTCGCTCGCCGCCAGCCTCCACGACTTCGCCCAACGCCCGCGACGCCTTCGTGATCGCGAACAGATAGCTGTCGCCCGCGCTCATCCCGCGATTCGGACGCGCCTCGTAATTCCGCACCGCCCCCTCGCAGACGAAGCCCAAGCGCGGCATGAACGGCGCGGCCTTGCCCGTCACCGAGCAGAACGCCTCGATCCGGTACACGCCCGGCTGCGCGATCAGCCAGCCGAGGATCTTGCGCAGCATCTCCGACCACGCGCGCGTCCTCACGCGCCCCGGCGCGAAGCTCGTCAGGAGTCCGATCTCGACGCGCGGCGGACAGCCGTGCATCTCGAGCGTGCCGATCAGGCAGCCGTCCCGCTTCTCGAACAATCCCCAACTGAAGAACGTGCCGCTGCGCCAGCCGTCGGCGAGACGGCGGATGCTCGCGCGCGATTCGTCGACGCTGCGATGCATCGGCCACGGCAAATCGAGCGTCGTCACGGGATCGCCGAACAGCGCGTCGAAGGCTTCGTGTGCATCGTCGTCGACGAGCGGGCGCATGCGCAGACGTTCGGTTTCGATCAGCTCGGGCGGACGGAAGGCGTTCATCGGCGACTCCGGTTCAAGGAAAAGACACGCCAATTGTCGGGCGTCG
The DNA here is from genome assembly GCF_001523835.1 of Burkholderia sp. ABCPW 14. NCBI lineage: Bacteria > Pseudomonadati > Pseudomonadota > Betaproteobacteria > Burkholderiales > Burkholderiaceae > Burkholderia > Burkholderia sp. ABCPW 14. The sequence continues at coordinate 90,535 of NZ_LOVS01000033.1, forward strand.
ACGCGCGGCCGCGCCGGGCGCGTGCGAAGGCGTGGCGGCGTGCGCGAACCGCGATCGCTCCTGTATCGCGCCCGCGACGTTCGCGGGCAATCGCGTCGCATCGCGTCGCATCGCGTCGCACCGCGACCGGCCGCGACGCGCACGTCGACGTACAGTGCCGCCACACAACTCACCGATCGAACGTCTGCGAAGGCGCTTCGTCGAACATCCGCCGATAGCCGTTCACGAGCGTCGAGCGATGCTGGATGCCCCAGCGGCTCGCGATCTCCAGCACGCTCGTCGCGCGCGGCGCGTCGGACAGCAGTTCGCCGCGAATCCGCTCCATCCGCTGCCTGCGGATCAGCTCGCTCGGCGACAGCCCGAGATACGTCTTGAACGCCGCCTGCAATGCGCGCTCGGTCACGTCGATATGCGCGGCGATTTCGCGCACCGACAGGTCGCGCTGGTCGAGCCGCTCCATCAGATAGCGATATGCGCGCCGGTACTTGCCGGGCAGCCGCGCGCTGACGTCGTCGCTCGGCGCGGCGGCGTGCGTGCCGCAGCGCGCGATCGCGAGCGCCGGCGCGAGCGCCGCGCCGTCGGATCGCACATGCCGCACCGACGCCAGCGCATAGCGCGCATACAACGACGACGATTCGCGAATCCGCCCCTGCTGCTCGCGCACCTTCGCCGCGCAATACAGATAATCGAGCGTCCAGCGCACGTGCGAGCCGCAGCGCCCGGCCGCGTCGCGATACGGCGCGATCATCGTGTCCGCGACGTTCGGCGCCTGGCCGGCGAGCGCGGCGAGCGCGATTTCGAGGCGCACGCTGCGCTGATAGTCGACGAGGCCCGCCTTCGCGCACCAGCTCACGTGCGCGTCGATCCGCGCGAGCGCCGCGTGGTCGCCCGCGGCGAGCGCGCGCACCTGACGCATGTAGTCGACACGCATCCGCAGCAGCGGCATCGCTTCGGCGTCGGCGTCGGCCGTCGACGCGCGCGTTTCCGCGAACGCCGAAAGCGGCAGATCGGCGAGCGCCGAGCGCCAATACACGTGATCGTCGAGCGCGTCGGCGCGGCCGATCTGGTATTGCAGCAGCAAATCCGCACGCAGTGCGCCCGCGAGCTGCCGCCAGCGCGGATCGGCGTCGCGAGCGGCCGCGTCGAGCATATCGAGCGTCGCCATCGCATCTTCGGCGCGGCCGAGATGGTGCATGACGACGCACGCGCCGACGAGGCTCTCGAGCCTCTGCTCGGCGCCTGCCGCGCGATCGTCGGCGATCCGCTGGAATCCGGCCTGCGCGATGCCGAAGCGGTTCTGGAAGAACGCCTGCCAGCTCGCGTTGCGGCAGGTCATCACGCGCGTCTGGTCGCGCGATTCGCGCAGCAGCTTCTGCGCGCGGCGGAACGTGTCCTCGGCTTCTTCGAAGCGGCCGAGCACGAGCTGGATGTCCGCATAGGCGTGGACATCGCGCATGTCGGCGGCCGCGCCGCCCGGCTCGGCGTCGCAGCGCGCGGCGACGAGCGCGGCTGCTTCGCCGAAGCGGCCATCGAGCGCGCGTGCGGCGTAGCCGGGGTTGGACGACGGATTGGCGAGCGCGGCGGCGGCGGCGAAATACAGTGTCGAAAACATGGCGGGTCCTCTCGGCGGGCGGTTTCGAATACGAAGTGTCCAGGCTCGATCCGCGCGCCCGGCGCCGCCGCTCGTCGCGGGGCGCAGCGCGTGGATGCGTGCCGCTATCGTCTCGCCCGGGCCGAATCCGCGCAGCAGTTTGTGACGTTCCGTTACGATTGGCGGGCGTCGCCATCCGCGCGCCGCGCGCCGCTACACCCGCAGCCAGAAATATTCGCCGGACGCGATCCCGCTGAACATCTCGTCGCCGGACTCGATGATGTTCTGCCGCCAGTAGCGGCCGTGCTCCGCGTAGTGCGCGAACAGATCGGCGACCGTCTCGCCCGTCACGTCCGGCGTGAGCGGCAGCCGCATCAGCAGCACGATGCTGCCCGTGTCCGCGTCGATCCCGAGCTGCGCCTGGTCCTGCGCGTAGATCAGCAGGTTCGCCTCGAGCAGCAGCCGGTACACCGCGAGCGTGCGGCCCGCGCTGATGATCCCGTAATGGAAGTTCACGTACATCGACTCCGGATCTTCGTCGAAGTACTCGATGCGCACGTCGAAGCCCTCGACGTCGATCGTGCGCGTCTCGAGCACGTAATCGACGTCCGGCAGGTCGACGACCGCGCAGACCTCCGCGACGACCTGTGCATAACGTTCCCAACTCATGACAGTTCCACCCCGGTATCCGGCGTCCCCAAAGAAAACAGCCGGCGCTCGCGCGCCGGCCGCCCAACACGATGCCGAACGGCAGCCGGCTTACTGCGCCGGCTTCGAGCCTTCCGCCACCATCTTCGTTACCGTCTTCTTCAGGTCGTTTTCGGCTTTCTGCGTTTCCGTCAGCATACTCAGCTTGGTCGTTGCCTTCGAAAACGCGATGCCCTCCATCGTGTCCTTGGTCATGCCGCCCAGCATTGAACCGAGAATTGCTCCCATGATTGCTCTCCAGAAAGTGCGTGATTCGTTCACGCGGTGACAAAGATCCGGCGCGCCGCTTCGTGTCGCGGCTCGCCGCTTTTATGCCGCGCGGCGTGCGGCTTCGTCGGGCACGGCTCGCGCCATGCCTTCAGCCGCCGCACGCCGCGCGGCGAAACCGTGGCCGTCAGGCGGCCGCCGCGTTCGCGTCGTGCAGCGTCGCGACGATCCGCTGCGCCGCGAGCAGCCCGCGATAGATCTTCTGCATCGCATCGCGGTCGTAGTCGCTCGCCGCCTGCACGGTGGCCGCGCTCACCCGCTCGGCCGTCTCGCCGAGCGCCTGGCGGATCGCGCCGATCCGCACGGCCGCGTCGGGCGCCGCGAGCGCCTGCTCGATCGGTCCGAATTCGCCCGCCGCCCGTTCCAATGCTTCGTACATGCCGCTTCTCCCGTCAGTTGAGTCTCGTCAGTTGAGTCTCGTCAGTTGAGGTCCGGCGCGCCGTCCGCCGATGCACCGGCAAATACGTGCTTCACGCCGTCCGGCGTCTCGATGTAGCGCACGTCGCCGATCTCGAGCATCCCCGAGTACGCGACGGGCACCGGCGCGTCGCCGGACTGGCGCGCATCGACTTCGATCGCGCGCACGTTCGGCCCGACGTCCGCGCGCACGCGCTCGACCGCCTTGCGCAGCTGCGCGAGGTCCGGCACGACGCCCGACACGCGAAAGCGCCCCTGCCCCGCATACGCGAGCGTCGCGCCCGATGTCCCCGATGCGCCGAGCGACTCGCCGATGCTCTGCGCATCGTCCTGCGCGACGTCGTACTGGCGTTCGGCGCGGCGCGCCGCGAGCCGGTCGAGCAGCTTGCGCACGGCGAGGTCGTCGGCCGGCGTCGCGACCATCCCTGTGACGGCGACCATCGCGCCGCGCGGCGCCGCGTGCAGCTCCGCGTGGCCCGCGCGCTTCAGCTCCGCGCCGACGCGCGTCGCGAGCGCATCGACGGTCTCGATCGCGGGCGGCGCGCTCGGATGCGCGCTCGCCAGCATCGCGCCCATCGCGAGCAGGCCGGCGACGAGCGCGCCGCCTGCCGCCGCGCATGCCGCGAGCTTGCGCTGCGCGCCGCGCCTTGCCGCATCGGCGCCGGGCGGCGGCGCCCACAGCGTCGCGAGCAATTCGAGATCGCCCGGCCACTCGCCATCCGCCGGCCCGACGCAGAGCGCCGTCTCGCCGAACGGCACCGGCACGAAGTCGAGCATCAGGAGCGGCGAGCCGTCCGCGTCGAACGGATCGGCGGCCGTCCCGGACGGCACGGGGGCCGCGCGCCGCGCGCGCGTCACGCCCTGCGCATCGATCGACAGCAGCAGATCGCCGTCGCGCCAGTCGGTGATGCGAATCTCCGTGTCCTCGCCCGCGCCGATCCGGTGCTCGCCGGCGTCGAGCGCGATTTCCGCGCCGGCGTGCAAGCCGGTCAGGATTCGCAACAGCTTCATGAGTCGCTCCTTGCGTCGAGTGCTTCATTGCTTCGATCGAATCGATCGGGTTCGATGCGCCGCTTCGATCGCGCTGCATCGTTCATCCATGCCGCCAGAATAGTTCGATGCAGCGTCGCGGTTCGTTCGTCGTGCGAAATCGCCGCCGCGTTTGCGAAGCGCCGCGCGCATCGCGCCGCTCACGAACGCGACCGCTCGCCGATCGACGCGCCGCCGCGCAGCGTCCCGACGCTGGCAACCGCGCGCGCGAGCTGCACGCTCGTCGACGGACGCTCCGCGTTGAATACGAGCAGCGGCAGCAACAGGTAATGCGTGCTTGCGCGTTCGCTGCGCGCGGCCGCCGCGTCGCGCGGCGCGCCGCCGATGCTCCGCATCGCATCGAGCAGCAGTGGCTTCACGCCGTCCCAGCCGATCGGCATCCACGGCCCGGTGCGCAGGCGCGCGGCGAGCAGGTCCGCGTTGTGATTCAGCAGCGCCGCCGTGATCCGCGCGCCCGGCTCGGCGTCGAGACGTCGGCCGAGCCGCACCAGCGTGTCGGCCCACAGATGCCTCAGCGCATGCTCGCGCTCCGCCGCGTCCGCGAGGGTGCGGGCGATGTCGGTCAGCGCGCGCTGAGCGGGCGCGGGTGTCGGCCGTGCGCGCGCCGCGCGCACGCGCGGCAGCGCGGATACGCTCGCGGATTCGTCGTCGCGCTCGTCCTCGTCGCGCTGCTGCCGCCCGCCGCCCTGGCCGCCCGAATGCCGTTCGCGCTCTTCATGCGGCACGACGTGCGCGTGCTGCACCGACGATTCGTCGCCCGCGTCGAACGCGTCCGTCTGTCTGTCCGCGCGGCGACGCCGGCGCGTCGACGCCGCCCCCGCCTTCGGGCGCGGCTTCAGCTTGGCCAGCATCTGGTTGCGCACGGCGATCGCATTCGCCTGATAGCCGTTCGAATACGCGAAGCGCGTGCCGTACTTGCCGTAGGTCGTCGCGGTGCGCGCGCGCACCGGCCGGCGACGCCGCATATCGGGCTTCGCCGCGTGAACGGCCTGCGCGATCGCACGTGTGATGCGGCTCATGACGGCACCGCCGCGGATATCAGCTGCTGCGCGAAATGCAGGATCTCGGCGGCCGCCCACGGTCCGGCGATCGCGACGGTCACCGTCACCGCGATGAGCTTCACGCCGTACGAGATGCTCTGTTCCTGCAGCGACGTGATTGCCTGCAGGAACGAAATCGCGAGCCCGGACACGGCCGCGACAAGCACGACGGGCAGCGAGATATACAGACACAGCATCATGCCTTGCGACGTGAGCCGGATCAGGTCGTCGATTTCCATCGGGCGAGCCTCCTCGAAATCGGTAATCGGTAATCGGTAATCAGGAATAGGTCAGCACGAGGCCGTGCACGAGCGTCGACCAGCCGTCCATCACGACGAACAGCATCAGCTTGAAAGGAATCGCGACGTTGGTCGGCTGCACCTGGTTCATCCCCATCGACATCAGCACGTTCGCGATCACGAGATCGACGACGATGAATGCGATGTAGAGCACGAAGCCGATCCGGAACGCGTCGGTCATCTGCGCAAGCGTGAACGCGGGCGCGAGGACGATCAGGTCGTCGTCGCGAAGCTGTGCGGCCGCCGCCTTCGGCCAGATCACCGACGCGGAGCGCAGGAAGAACCGCTTCTCGCGCTCGCGCGAGTGCGCGGCGAGGAACTGGCGGAACGGCTCCTTCGCCGCGCCGAACGCCTGCAGCATCGCCTGCGTCGGCTGCGGCGACAGCGCCTGGCCCTGGAGCTGCTGCTGCGCGGCGAAGCCGATCGGCGCCATGATGTACAGCGACACGAGGATCGCGATGCCGTTCAGCACCATGTTCGGCGGCACCTGCTGCACGCCGAGCGCGTTGCGCAGCAGGCCGAGCACGACGACGATCTTCGCGTACGACGTGACCACCATCGCGATGAACGGCACCATGCTCATCACGAGCACGGCGATCAGAAGGCCGGTGATGTCGTTAAACTGAACCATCGTCGCCCGCCATCCGGTTGATCCGCACGCCGAGATGCGCGCCCACCGCGACGAGCTCGCCGCCGCCGATCGTCTGCCCGTACGCGACGAGCCGCACCGGCACGTCGCGCGCGGCGAGCGGCAGCTCGAGCACGTAGCCGGGCCGCAGCGCGGCCAGCTCGGCGATCGACAGCGACAGCGTGTCGATCTCGACATGCACGGGCAGCTCCACGTCGCCGAGATCGGCGGCTTCGGGCGCGGCGGCCGGCGCGCCGTCGTCCTGCGCGGCGGCCGGCAGGTCGTCGGGCGCGATCGGCTCGTCGAGATCGTCGGCGGTGTCTGGCGTTTCGGTCATCGTCATCGTGGTTCCCTCGATCAGCACTTTTGCGTGCCATTGCGTCGTGCGGCGCGCGCCCCACCATGCGTGCAGCGGGCCCGCCTGTGCGCCGCCGAGCGAGGCCGGCGCCGCGCCGAGCAGCACGTCGCCCGGCCGCAGGCTGCGCAGCACCGCGAGCGGCAGCATGCGCGTGCCGAGCCGCACGCGGCCCGGCAGTCGGACGCGCGCAAGCGCGCTCGCCGCTTCATGCAGCCGCTCGCCGCGCAACCGCGCCGTCAGCGCGTCGAGCCACGGCGTTTGCGCGTCGAGCAGCGCACAGCGCATCGGCGCGCCGTCGAGCGCGAACGACAGCACGCAGCGCATCGCGTCGAGCGCCGCCGGATGCGCGGCGCGCAGCCCGGCGACCGTCACGTCGCCGAGCCCCGCCGCCGCGAATGCGGCGACGAGCGGCGCGAGCAGCGTCGACGCGAGCGCCGTGCGCAGCGACACGCTCGCGTCGCCGCGCGCATCGAGCGCCGGCACCGCGACGACGTCGAGCGCCGGGAACGCCGCGAGATCGATCGCGACGCGCGCGGCCGCGCCGGCAAGCCGCAGATCGAGCACGCCCGGCCGCTCGAAGCGCGGCCGCTCGCCCGTCGTCGCGCGCCAGTCCGACAGCGTCGGAAAGCGCGCGAGCCACGCGCCGAGCCGCGCATCGGCGAGGAGGCGCGCGAGCGCCGCGTCGAACGCGCCGCACGCGGGCAGCGGCAGCGCGGCATCGATGCCGGGCGGCTCGGCGGTATCGGGTTCGAATTCGATCAGCTCGGTGTCCATCGTCGCGGTCGGTCGGTTCGGTTGCGTCGCGCTCAGCCGACGTCGATCTCGATTGCGCGCGGCGCGCCGTAATGCGCGAGCAGCGTGTCGAGTCGCGCGTGCAGCGTCGCGCCATGTGTACAGAGTAAGTGCCGCGTCGCCGCATCGGGCGTGTCGAACCGAAGCCGCAGGTCGAAACGCGAAAGAACGAGATGCAGCACGGTGTCGGGCAGCAGCGCGGCGTCGAGCGGCAGGCTGATTTCCCACTGGCTCGACGCATCGTCGCCGCACAGCGCGGCGATCTCGGTCGCGAGCGCCTCGGCGACGCGCACCATCCGCTCGCGCTGCGCGAATACCTGATTGACGAACGCATCGGAGCCCGCGCGTGCACGCGCCATCGCTTCACGCCCGGCCGCGTCCGGCAGCGCGGCCGGATCGCGCGCGTACGACGGCGTCGCGTCGTCGCGCCACGGCGATCGCGCGTCGCATCGCCCTTCGTCGTCGGCCGATGCGCGCTCGACGGCAGGCGCGACGCGCGAACGCCGCATCAACTGCGCGTAGTCGAACCCGCGCCGCGCGCCGCGCATCGCGGACGCGCCGCCCGGCTCGACGGCGGGCTCGCCGGCGATGATCCGCACGGGCCGCAGATCGGCGGCGCTCATGCGCGAGCCGCCGTCGGCATCGACACGCGGCCGACCGGCTGCAATTCGACCTGGTCGCCCAGCTCCTGATACGAATAGACGGGCAGCCAGCCGAGCCGCGCCTCGAGCATCCGCCGCGTATAGCGGCGCACGTCCATCGACGTGACGAGCACGACGTCGTCGCGCGCCGTCTCGCCGACGAACGACGCGATGCTGTCGACGAGATAGCGCACCTGCTCGGGCGGCAGCGCGAGGAAATTGCCCGCGGGCGTCTGCTTGATCGACTGCCGGATGTGCTGCTCGACCGGCAGATCGAGCAGCACGGCCGGCAACTGCCGCGCGCCGCGCGCCGCGCGATACGCGAGATAGCGCGACAGGTCCCCGCGCACGTATTCGGCGAGCATCAGCATGTCCTTTTCCTTCGGCCCCCATGCAATCAGGCTTTCCATGATGTCGCGCGCGTTGCGGATCGGGATGTGCTCTTCGAGCAGGCGGCGCAGCACGTCGGCGATCCGCTGCGTCGGCAGCGCCTTCTGCACTTCGGCCACGAGCCCCGGATAATCCGTGCCGAGCTGGTCGAGAATCCATTGGGTTTCCTGAATGCCGAGGAACAGATGCGCGTTGCGTCTCAACAGCGCGATCGTCTCGTGCGCGATCACCTGCTCGGCGCGCCACGCGCGCGCGCCGGCCGGCGCCGATTTGTCGTCGATCCAGTAGCTCTCGGCCAAGCCGCCCGCCGGCCCGCGCTTCGTGCAGCGGCCGGCGAGCGCCGGGTCCGACGCCGCATCGGGCAGCATCGTCTGGTCGGCCGGCAGTTCGAGCCGCGACTGCGGCACGTCGCGCATCAGGATCTCGCAGGTCGATTCGGGCAGCGTCGCGCTCGTCCACAGCGTGATGCCCGGAAACGGCAGCCCCTGCTCTTCCTGCAATTTCGCGCGCTCTTCGTCGAACGCCTGATCGAGCGCCGCGGGCGCGAGCCGCGCGACGAGATCCGGCGACACGCGCACGCCGATCGCGCACGTGAAGAGCGGCGCGCGCGGCAGGATCGACGGCGTGCTGCTCTTCGCGCCGGCGCGCTGCAGCGCGATCACCGGCTCGCCGCGCGCGCTCGAGCGGTGCGCGCCCTTTTGCAGCCGGTAGCCGGCGAACGCGAGGATCGCCGACAGCAGCACGAACAGCGCCGCCGGAAAACCCGGCACCGCCGCGAAGCCGATCAGCAGAACCGACGCGAAATACAGCGCGCGGTAGCTGCCGCCCAATTGCTTCGCGATCTCGGCGCCGAGCGACGTGCCGTCGCCTTCGTCGTGATCGTCGGCGACGCGCGTGATCATCACGCCCGCCGCGACCGAGATCAGCAGCGATGGAATCTGCGACACCATCGCGTCGCCGACCGACAGGATCGAGAAGCGGTTCGCCGCCTCGCCCGCCGTCATCCCGTGGTACATCACGCCGATCGCGATGCCCGCGACGATGTTGACGAGCGTGATGATGAGCCCCGCGATCGCGTCGCCCTTGACGAATTTCATCGCACCGTCCATCCCGCCGTGCAGTTGGCTCTCCTTCGCGAGCGTCGCGCGCTTGCGGCGCGCTTCGTCGGGCGTCAGGATGTTCGCGCGCAGGTCCGCGTCGATGCTCATCTGCTTGCCGGGCATCGCGTCGAGCGTGAAGCGCGCGCCGACCTCGGCGACGCGCTCCGAGCCCTTCGCGATCACGATGAACTGCACGGTCGTGATGATCAGGAAGACGACAAGACCGACGACGAGATTGCCGCCGACGACAAGCTCGCCGAAGCTCTCGATGATGTCGCCCGCGTTCGCGTGCAGGAGAATCGACTTCGTCGACGCGATGTTCAGCGACAGCCGGTACAGCGTCGTGAACAGCAGCACCGAAGGAAACACCGACAGCGACACGATGCTGCCGACGTACATCGTCACCATCAGCAGCGTGACGCTGATCGCGATGTTCACGCCGAGCAGCACGTCGATCACTTCGGGCGGCAGCGGCAGGATCATCAGCGACACGATCGCGACGACCAGCGCCGTGATGCCGACCTCGCCGCCGGCCGGAAGTTTGAGGGTTTTCAGCATCATGTCGACCTCGCGGATGGGGCAACGGCAGCAACGGCATCGGCGGCGCCGGCGCGCGCGCCCGCGACCGCCTCGACCCAGCGCAGGATCGCGGCCACCGTTTCGAACAGTTCTTCGGGAATCGCGGCGTCGCGCTCGACGCGGTACAGCGCGCGCGCGACGGGCGGATTGCCGACGATCGGCACGCCGAGCGCGTGCGCATGGCGGCGCAGCGCGAGCGCGCCGTCGTCGATCGCCTTCTCGATCACGCGCGGCAGCGGATGCTCGTCGGGCGCGTAGCGGATCGCGACCGCATAGTGCGTCGGATTGACGACGAGCACGTTCGCCTGCCCGGCCTTCTGCCGCGGCGCCGCGCTCGTCGCGATCTCGCGCGCGAGCCGGCGGCGCTCGCCTTTCGTGTGCGGATCGCCTTCGCTCTCCTTGTGCTCGCGCTTGGTCTCCTCCTTCGTCATCCGGTTCTCCCGGATGAACATCACGCGCGCGATCTTGTAGTCGGCCGCCGCGAACACCGTGACGACGAGCACGACGACGCCGAGCAGCTTCATGAGCACGGTCCACAGCACGCGCGAGAGCTGCGGCGTCGCTTCGTACACGCTCGCGACGACGAGCGGAAACAGCGACGTCATCATCTTCCACATCACGCACGCCAGCACGACCGCCTTGACGATCATCTTCACGAGCTCGAGCAGCGACTTCAGCGAAAAGATCCGCTTGATGCCCGCCATCGGATTGATCGCGCCGAACTTCGGCATCACCGGTTCGAGCGTGACGAGAAAGCCCGCCTGCGGCGCCTGCGACACGATGCCCGCGACGATCGCGCCGGCGACGAACGGCAGCAGCATCAGCGCGGCGCTCGCGGCGAGGTCGTGCAGCGCGGCGAGCGCCGCCTGCGGCGTGCGCTCGCCGTGCACGAAATCGAGCGCGGTGCGCATCACGCGCGACAGGCCGCCGCCCAGCATCGATTCGCCGGCCGTCAGCACGCCGATCGCCGCCGCGAGCGTCATCGCGTCCGCGATGTCCTTGCTCTTGGCGACCTGCCCCTTCTCGCGCACCTTCTTCAGCTTCTTCTCGGAAGGCTCTTCCGTTTTCTCTTCGGCCATGGCCGCCGTTCCTGTCGAGAGTCGGACACGACGCGTACGTTAGCGGCGCGCCGCGCCGCGCGCGCGCACCGGCCCGAAGCCGCGCCGCCCGATGCGAAGCGCGCGCGACGCTTCGCACCGGGCGCGCGCGCTTCGCATCGGCGGCCGCCCGGCCGCGCCGCGCTGCTACCTTGCGCTCCATACGCTGTTCCCCTCAACGACATGCGCCGCGGACGCGGCGACACGGAGCGCACACCATGGACGAATCCCGGCCGACCTATCTGCGATGCAGCCAAGCGGCGCTGAACGAACTGATCGATGCCGCCAGCCTCGCGCTCGGCGGCGCGCTCGGCGGCCCGGCCGCCGATCCGTACGACATCGGCCTGCTGATCGACGCGCTGCGCGTTCTCGCGCCGCAATTGCCCGCCGCCGACATGTTCGACGGCATGCTTCAGGTCGCGCTCGGCAACTGGGACGACGCGGTGCGCGTGTTCGCGGAGATCGCGAACGGCACGACGAACGCGATCTACGGCAAGGCGCTGCTCGCGTTCGCGCTGCAGTTGAAGCGCGATCCGCAATGGCGGATCGCCGCCGACGAAGTGCTCGCGGCGGGCAGCCCCGCGCAGGCAGTCGCGCTCGTGCGCGCGCTCGAGCGGCAGCACGACGTCATGCTCGCGAAGGAACGCGCGGAGCGCACCGGCGTATGGGAGCTGCCCGAGTCGGTCGCGGCGGCGAGCGGCGAAACCGCCGACGCGCCGCCCGTGAATCCGGCGAGCAGCTTCGATCCGCAGGCCGAGTTCGCGCACCAGCAATATCTGCGTCTTTGACGAGGAGATCGGCATGAACGCCCCGCTTTCTCCGATCGACCTGACCCGCGCGCTCGACGTCGCGTTCTCCGATGCGGCCGCCGCGCCGACCGGTGCGACGGCCGCGTCGATCCCCGACGTGCCCGCCGAAGTCGCCAACCGCTTCCAGGCGCTGATGTCGAACGCCGTGCCGACGCCGCCCGTCGCGCACGCGCAGGACACCAGTTCGATCGCGAAGCTCGTCGAAACGTCGGATGCCGCGATCAAGCAGGTGCTCGACAACGCCGCCTACCTGAGCCAGCATGCAGACGCGCTGACGATGAACCAGATGTTCGCCGCATCGATACAGGCGTCGACCGAGGCGACCGCGATGCAGATCGACCTGCAGGCGAAGATGAGCGTCGTCACGTCGACGAAGGACGCGATCGGTTCACTGATGAAGAACCAGTGATCATGAAACGAATCCGTCTCCCGATCTCCGCCGCCGCGTGCGGCCGCCGCGCGGCCCGGCTCTGCGCGCTGCTCGCGTGCGCGGCGCTCGTCGCCGGCTGCCAGCAGGAGCTGTACGGCGGCCTCGCCGAGCGCGACTGCAACGAGATGATGGCCGCGCTGCTGCAAAACGGCGTCGACGCGCAGAAGAGGACGCCCGACGGCGGCAAGACCTGGACGCTCGCCGTCGACGACAAGCAGATCGTCAGGGCGATGGAAGTGCTGCGCGCGCGCGGCCTGCCCGCGACGCGCTACGACGACCTCGGCGCGCTGTTCAAGAAGGACGGCCTCGTGTCGACGCCGACCGAAGAGCGCGTGCGCTTCATCTACGGCGTGTCGCAGGAGCTGTCGGACACGCTGTCGAAGATCGACGGCGTCGTCGTCGCGCGCGTGCACATCGTGCTGCCGAACAACGATCCGCTCGCGCAGGTCGCGAAGCCTTCGTCGGCGTCGGTGTTCATCAAGTACCGGCCGAACGCGAACCTCGCGACGCTCACGCCGCAGATCAAGAACCTCGTCGTCCATAGCGTCGAAGGGCTGACGTACGACGAAGTGAGCGTCACGTCGGTCGCGGCCGATCCGATCGACCTCGTGTCGGCCGGCCAGCCGCCCGCGCGAAAGTCCGGCGGCGCGGCGCTCATCGGCGTGCTGATCGCCGTCATCGTCTGCATCGCGCTCGCGGCCGTGGGCGGCGCGCTGTGGTGGCGCGCGCGCAAGAACGGTGGTGCCGGCGCGGGCGGCCTCGCGTCACGGCTGCGCGGCGGCGGCGGCGACGCGAAGGCCGCGGCCGCGGCCGCGCCCCGGCAGGCCGGCGCGCGATGAACGGCGGCGGCGCGTCCGTCGCGAGCGTCGCGGCGCGGGCCGCGTGGCTCGCCGGCTACGACGCGAACGTGCGGCGCGCGGCCGACTGGGTCCACGCGAGCTGGCACGGCGCGCTCGCGCCGCTCGTCGCGACGATGCGCGATCGCGCGCCCGCGCTGCGCGCGCCGTGCTCGCTGCTGCTGTTGCGCACGCTTGGGGCGGCGTCGCCGTCGCTCGACGGCTTCGATGCGCCCGCGGACCGCCTCGCCGCGCTGCCCGTCGCCGACGCGTTGCGGCTGCTGCGCCTGCGCGCGCTGCTGTTCCGGCGCACCGAGCTGCGCCACTGGATCGACCGCGCGAGCCGCGAGCGGCTCATCGGCTGGGTGGGCGCCGACGGCTATCGCGCGCTCGCCGCGCTGCCCGACGCGCCCCGCTCGCGCGACCTCGATCGCCGCGAGCCGCTCGCGCCGCTCGCGCCGCTCGCGCAACTGTCCGGCGACGGTCTCGCATGGGAAGGCTGGCGCCTGTTCGAGCGCGAGCGGGTCTGGTCGGCGGCCGGCCCGATGTGCATCGTGCGTCTCGCGCTGCCGCGCGACACCGTGCGCCCGCCATGGATCGAACGCGCGACGGCGGGCGCGGACGGCGCGATGCTGCTCGCGCGCCTGCCGTCGCTGTTTCCGGAGTGGTCATGGCTTTTTGGCTGAAGAACCGACAGATTCCGCTCGCCGACGATCTCTGCATCGACACGCCGCACGGCGTGCTGCGCCGCGACGCGTTCGAGACGGTCGAGATGCTCGACGCCGCGCTCGACGCACTCGCCGAAGCACGCGACGCCGTGTTGCGCGCGGCCCGCGACGACGCCGAACGGATCGCCGCCGACGCGCGCGCGCAAGCCGACGCGCTCGTCGAAGCCGCGCGGCGCGAGCACGACAGCGCGTACGCGCGCGGCTACGGCGCGGGCCGCGCGCAAGCGATTGCCGACTGGCACGCGCAGGCGGCCGATTCGTTCGAGCAGGAGCGGCGCGTGCGCGATCGCATGCGCGAACGGCTCGCGGAGCTCGTCGCGGCGGCCGTCCAGCAGATGGTGCGCGCCGAGGATGCGCGCGGGCTGTTCGCGCGCGCGGCGGAAACGGTCGAGCGCGTCGTCGCCGGCGCGAGCTACCTGACGGTGCGCGTGTGCGACGCCGATTACGAAGCCGCGCGCGAGCAGTTCGGGGCGCTCGCCGACGCATGGCGCCGGCAAGGGCGCAACGTGCCGGTCGATGTCGTCGTCGAGCCGCGCGTCGCGCCCGGCACCTGCGTGTGCGAGTCGGATTTCGGCACCGTTGACGCGAGCCTCGACACGCAACTGAACGCGATCCGCGCGGCGCTCGCCCGCGCGCTCGACGACGCGGGGCGCTCATGAACGCGCTGACCGACCTGTCCCGCGTCGCCGACGCGATGGCCGCGCGGCTCGCGATCGAGCCCGCCGTCGGCATGACGGGCAAGGTGCTCGAAGTGATCGGCACGCTCGTGCGCGTCGTCGGCCTCGAAGCGACGCTCGGCGAGCTGTGCGAGCTGCGCAGCGCATCGGGCGCGCTGCTCCAGCATGCGGAAGTCGTCGGCTTCACGCGCAACGTCGCGCTGCTGTCGCCGTTCGGCACGCTCGGCGAAATCAATCGCGGCACCCGCGTGATCGGCTTGCGGCGGCCGCTGTCGGTCAAGGTCGGCGACGGCATTCTCGGACGCGTGATCGACAGCTTCGGAGAACCGATCGACGGACGCGGCCCGCTCGACTATGACGCGCTGCGCCCCGTGCTCGCGCCGCCGCCGAACCCGATGTCGCGGCGCATGGTCGACGCGTCGCTCGCGACCGGCGTGCGCATCGTCGACGGCCTGATCACGCTCGGCGAAGGCCAGCGGGTGGGGATCTTCGCGCCCGCCGGCGTCGGCAAGAGCACGCTGCTCGGGATGTTCGCGCGCGGCGCGTCATGCGACATCAACGTGATCGCGCTGATCGGCGAGCGCGGCCGCGAGGTGCGCGAGTTCGTCGAGCTGATCATGGGCGAGGACGGGATGGCGCGCTCCGTCGTCGTGTGCGCGACGTCCGACCGCTCGTCGATCGAGCGCGCGAAGGCCGCGTATGCGGCGACCGCGATCGCCGAGTATTTCCGCGACCAGGGCAAGCGCGTGCTGCTGATGATGGATTCGCTGACGCGCTTCGCGCGCGCCGGCCGCGAAATCGGCCTCGCGGCCGGCGAGCCGCCCGCGCGGCGCGGCTTTCCGCCGTCCGTGTTCGCCGAGCTGCCGCGCCTGCTCGAGCGCACCGGCATGGGCGAGCAAGGCTCGATCACCGCGCTCTACACGGTGCTCGCCGAGGACGATTCCGGCAGCGATCCGATCGCCGAGGAAGTGCGCGGCATTCTCGACGGCCACATCATCCTGTCGCGCGAGATCGCCGCGCGCAACCAGTATCCGGCGATCGACGTGCTCGGCAGCCTGTCGCGGATCATGCCGCAGGTCGCGACGCGCGAGCACATCGGCGCGGCCGGCCGGCTGCGCCAACTGCTCGCGAAGCACCGCGAGATCGAGACGCTGCTGCAACTCGGCGAATACCAGGCGGGCAGCGATCCGGCGGCCGACGAGGCGGTCGCGAAGATCGACCGGATTCGCACGTTCCTCAATCAGCGCACCGACGAGTATTCGCCGCCCGACGCGACGCTCGCCGCGCTGCACGCACTCGTCCAATGAAGCCTCGAAAGCAACGCGCGTTCGAGACGCTGCTCGCGCGCCGCGAGCAGCGCGGCGCGAAGCTGCGCGCCGAACAGACCGCGCAGCGCGCCGAGCGCGACGCGGCGGCCACGGAACTGGCGGAGGGCGAAGCGCACGCGCGGGCGAAGCTCGACGCGGCGAACCGCTATGCGGCGCGCGTCGACGCGATGGCGGCCGGCCGCGCGCCGTTCGCGATCGCCGACTACGCGGCCTGCCGCCGCTATCGCGACGCGCTGCTCGACGCGCATGCGCTCGCCGACGCGCAGTGCGTGCGCTTGCGCGCCGCGCTGCAGACGAAGCTCGACCAGCTCGCCACGACCGCGCGCCGGATCGCCCGCAACGACGCGCAGATCGACGTCGTGCGCGAGCGTGTCCGGCGGCTCGCGCGCGCGGCCGACGCAGCCGCGGAAGACGTGCAGGACGAGGAGATCGAAGAAGGCGTGCTCGCGCACCGGCTCGCCGCCGCGCGAGCATCGACCGAGGCATGCGAATGACGACCTACGACATCTTTGCGCTGCAACACCTGGGCGACGAATTCATCGGCTTCATCACCCTGCTCGCGCTGTCGAGCGAGCGGCTGCTCGTGATCATGACGATCCTGCCCGCGACCGCCGACAACGTGCTGAAAGGCACGCTGCGCAACGGCGCGGCCGCGGTCTGGTGCCTGTTCGTCGCGTGCGGCCAGCAGGCGCTGATTCCGCAGCTGCGCGGCGCGTTCCTGGTGATCGTCTGCACGAAGGAAGCCGTGATCGGACTCGTGCTCGGCATTGCCGCGTCGACCGTGTTCTGGGCCGCCGAAGCGATCGGCACCTACGTCGACGACGTCGCCGGCTTCAATAACGTGCAGATGCAGAACCCGAGCACGGGCGCGCAGACCTCGCTGATGGGCACGTTGTTCGGGCAACTGACGATTGCGTCGTTCTGGATGCTGGGCGGCATGATGTTCCTGCTCGGCGCACTGTACGAATCGTATGCGTGGTGGCCGCTCGGGTCGTTCGATCCGGTTCCCGCGCCGCTTCTCGAAATGTTCGCGCAAGCGCGCCTCGACATGCTGATGAACATGATCGCGCGAATCGCGACGCCGATGATGGTGATGGTGCTCCTGATCGACCTGTGCCTCGCGTTCGTCACGCGATCGGCGCAGAAGCTCGATCTGATGTCGATCAGCCAGCCGCTCAAAGGGGCGATCGCGGTGCTGATCGTCGCGGTGCTCGCGGGCAGCTTCGTCACCGAGGTGCGCGGGCAGATCTCGCTTGCCGGGCTCGCGCAGCAGGTCAGGCAGCTTGCGCAATGGTCGTCGCGCGACGCGCGGTCGGGTGCTTCGGGTGCTTCGGGTGCTTCGGGGGCTTCGGGGGCTTCGGGGGCTTCGGGGGCTTCGGGGGCTTCGGGGGCTTCAGCGGCTTCAGCGACTTCAGGAACTTCAGGAACTTCAGGAACTTCAGGAACTTCAGGAACTTCAGGAACTTCAGGAACTTCAGGAACTTCAGGAACTTCAGGAACTTCAGGAACTTCAGGAACTTCAGGAACTTCAGGAACTTCACGGACTTCAGGCATCTTCTGACGCCCCCAGCGTAACGTCCGTTCGCCGACTCCGGGATTGATGCCGACAGGCGCGGCATCGGGCCAAGCGCGCGATCGCAATGGAACGTTCGGCCACGACCCCGGCAAGGTGATGAAGCGCGCGGCGGACGACAGCCCCGAGCTCGCACAGGCGAGCGCGCACGCGAAGGACCGGCTGCCGACGCTGTACATCCGCCACGAAATCGCCGGCAACCGGATGAACCGCGCTGCATACGAACTGGGCCGCAACGCGCCCGGCATCGCATCGGGCGCCGCGCGTTTCGCGTTCGCGCCGCTTGCTTCGCACATCCGGACGCCGCGCTCCGCGACAACGCGCACCATTAGCACATCGACCGACAGTCGCCGTCATGCGGTTCCGACGGGCCGGCCGCCCGTCGACCTCGACGCCGAGCGCCATCGCGCTCGACGCCCTTTTCCTCCTCCTGATCGAAGGTACCGACCATGCCAAGCAAAGTCACCGGTGGAAGCACAGCACCTCTGGACAACTACTCATCCGCTTCGTCGTCATCCAGCGGCAATCCGCAGTCGACCCGTCGGTCGAGCGAGCGGCCGGCGGGCGACGCATCGCTGCGCGGCTTGCAGAATCTCGGCGGTCAGTCGACGCCGCAAACGCGCCGGGAGAACGTGACGAACCAGGCGGCCGCCTTTGCGTCGCACCCGAACGCGACTTACTATTCGGCCGCCGTGCATCAGGTCAGCTCGACACTGCAGGACAACGGGCTCGGCATCACGCAAGGGTCGCACGACAGCGTACTGGGCAACCTGCGGGGCATCCACGACGGCACGCAGACGCACACCGGCGCGCACCTGGCCGAAAGCGCGTCGTTCGGCAGGGACGCGCAGCAGCATCTGCGGGCCGGGGAATACCGTGACGGCGCCGTCACCGCGTTCGGATCGGCGATCAACGCCGCCGCGTCGATGACCGTCGGCCCGGCGCGCGATTTCGAGGCGGCCAGACAGCATCCGGACCCTCAGATCTCATCGCGCGCGACGGCGAGCCTGCATAACGACTTCGAGACGCTGCCTTCCCCGAAGCGCGATTGACGCAAACGACACGAGCGGCGTGAGCCATCCGCCCGTGATCGCGACATTCTTCTCGGCGCGCAAGCGCCGTCACGCGTTCGTCGGCGAGGCGGCTCCCCGCGAAGCCGCCTCGCCCCGTCACCGCAGGTTCGTCTGCGCGAGTTCGAGCACTTCGTCGCCGCGCCCGCTCAGCACCGCGCGCAGCATGTACAGGCTGAATCCCTTCGCATGCGCCCATTCGATCTTCGGCGGCATCGCGAGCTCGTGCTTGTCCGTGACGACATCGAGCAACGCGGGTCCCGGATAGGCAAGCAGCTTGCGGATCGCGTCGGGCAGCGCCTCCGACTCGGTCACGCGCAGCCCATGGATGCCCGCGCCCCGCGCGATCGCCGCGAAGTCGGTCTCGTGCAGATCGGTGCCGGTATCCAGACAGCCGCCCGCCATCATCTCCATTGCGACGAAGCCGAGCGAGCTGTTGTTGTAGACGATCACCTTGATCGGCAGATCGAGCTGCCGCGCGGTCAGCAGATCGCCGAGCAGCATCGCCCGTTCGAGCACGCGCGGGAACTGCGACGCGTTCGTCACGAGCTCGACGTAGTGGCTGCACTCCTGGAACAGCGCCTGCGGGTGCGTTTCCTGGAAATAGCCGAGCCCGATCTCGGTCGACGGGATCTGCGCGGCGATCGCGAGCACCGGCACGTGATTGCGATGGCAATCGAACAGGCCGTTGATCAGATGCAGATTGCCGGGCCCGCAACTGCCCGCGCACACGGCGAGCCGGCCGGTCTCCGCCGCCTCGGCGCCCGCCGCGAAGGCCGCCGCTTCCTCGTGGCGCGTGTGCATCCAGCGAATGCCGCCGATCCGGCGCAGGCTGTCGGACAATCCGTTCAGGCTATCGCCCGTCACGCCCCAGATCTTCGTGACGCCGGCGGCGGCCAGCGGCTGAGCGAGGTCATCCGCAATCATGCTTGCCATGTGATCCTCCGTTCAAATCAAGTGCAGCCGACGCGCCTGCACGGTCAAGTCGTCGCGAAAATCGGGATGCGCGAGCCGGATCAGCGCGCGCGCCCGCTCGGTCGACGACAAGCCCTTCAGATTCGCGACGCCGTATTCGGTCACGACGAGATGCGTATCGGTGCGCGGCGTCGTGACGGGTCCCGTCAGCCGCGGGACGATCTTCGAGATCGTCCCGCCCGCCGCGGTCGAGTGGAACGCGAGGATCGACTTGCCGCCGCGCGACGCGTATGCGCCGCGCACGAAATCGAGCTGCCCGCCCGACGCGCTGAACTGATGCCCGTTGACGTGCTCGGAATTGCACGCGCCCGTCAGGTCCATCTCGATCGTCGAATTCACGGAAATCATGTTGTCGTTGCACGCGATGTTGCACGGGTCGTTCACGTAATCGACCGGATGACTCTCGATCGCCGGATTGTCGTGGATGAAGTCGTACATCGCCCGGTCGCCCATCGCGAACGTAAACACCGATTTCCCCCGGTTGAGCGTCTTGCGGCTGTCGTCGACGACGCCGCGCCGGATCAGCTCGACGAGCCCCGGCGTCAGCAGCTCGGTGTGGATGCCGAGGTGCCGATGGCCGGCGAGCGCGCCGCATACCGCGTTCGGCAACGCGCCGATCCCCATCTGCAGACACGCGCCTTCCGTGACGCATTCCGCGATCTGCTCGCCGATCACGCGATCGAGCTTGCCGCTCGGCTTCGGGATCAGTTCCGGCAGCGGCTGGTTCGATTCGACGATCGCATCCACCTCCGACACGTGCAGCAGCGAGTTGCCGAACACGCGCGGCATGTTCGGATTGACTTCGACGATCAGCCGGCGCGCGGCGCGCGCGACCGAGCTGGTGTAGTCGTTGTTCGTGCCGAACGTGAAATAGCCGTTGCGGTCCATCGGCGACACCATCACGAGCATCGTGTCGACGTCGATGTGGTCCGCGAAGAGCCGCGGCGACTGGCTGAACGAATTCGGCACGAAGAACACGACCTTGCGTCCTCCGTCCTGTTCGCCGAGCTTCACGAGCTCGCGCTCGGGCTGCCCCATGAACATGCAGTGCGGCAGGATTCGCCCCATCAGCGAATAGCGCAGCAGCGTCTCGCGCAGAAACGCTTCCGCATGGAAGTAGTACACGCGCAGCGCGTCGACGTCGCCCGCTTCCGCGCGCGCGGCGAGCGCGGCGAGCAGCGCCGGCGGCTGCGACATCGCCATGCCGAGCGCGATCGCCGAGCCGCTGCGCACCGCCGATACCGCGTCGTCCGGCGACGTCAGCTTGCCCGCATAGATTGCTCTCGCGTCCTGATTCCTCTGCATCCCGAATCTCCTTGACGTTCACGTTCAATAGTTGGCTTCGGCTTCCGGGGATTGGCCGCGCTTGTAGATCAGCATCGTGCGTTCGAACGACATCACGATGACACCGTGCTGATTGACGCCTTTCGTCTCGACGGTCACGATCCCCTGCGTCGGCCGGCTCTTCGATTCGCGGCGCGACAGCACCGTCGATTCGGCATAGAGCGTGTCGCCCGCGAACACGGGCGCGCTCGCCCTCACCTTGTCCCAGCCGAGATTCGCGACCACCTTCGCGCTGACCGTGCGCACGCTCATGCCCGTCAGCAGCGCGAGCGTGAACGTGCTGTCGACGAGCAGCTTCTTCCACTCGGTCTTCGCCGCGTATTCGGCGTCGAAATGCACCTGCTGCGTATTCATCGTCAGGAGCGTCATCCAGATGTTGTCGACGTCCGTGATCGTGCGGCCCGGACGGTGCTCGTAGACGTTGCCCGGCTCGAAATCCTCGAAATACAGGCCGGATATCTCACGAAAACGCTTGTCGCCGATTTGTCGATAGGCGGGAATCGTCGTGCTCATGCTCGTCTCCTTGTCAAAGAAAGAACGGGGGGTTGCCTTCGACGCGCGACGGCTTCGTCGACCATGCGGCCGTCGACGACGGCCGCGCCTCGCGAAGCCGCGCCGCACTCGCGCGCTTTCGCGAAGCGATCCGGGCGCGCGGCCGGCGTGAACAGCCAGCTGCGCGATGCCGATGCAGCCGCGTCGTAGGGGACTGACATGGTTCGATGCGCGTCGCCGAGTGGGACAACGAGCTCATTGTCGCCACTCGATTCGCACCGGACAATGCGGTATTTGCGGGGGCAGCCTTCGAAAGAACGGAAGGCTAGCGGCGTCGCGCGATCGAAGCCGGCCGATGCCGGCCACGGCCACGGCGCGCGCCGCATGGCTCGACCGACCGCGCAATACGGATTGCATTCCGATCCGGCGCACGACGCGTCAGACGTCCGCACGCCGCCGAACGCAGCGCTTCATGAAATCGACCCGCGCGCGAATCTTCCGCGGCACATGCCGCGTCGACGGATGGAGCGCGCGCATGCTCCGTGGCGGGAACCGGTAATCCGGCAGCGCATCGGTCAATGTTCCGCCGGCTCGGTTCGCTGACGCACGATCGGCAGCCAGATCGTGAAGCACGACCCTTTGCCCGGCTCGGTGTCGACCGCGATCCTGCCGCCGTGCTTTTCGACGATTCCATACGAAACCGATAGCCCAAGCCCGGTTCCCATGCCGACGGGCTTCGTCGTATAGAACGGATCGAAGATCTTCGCGAGCCGGTCAGCCGGCATGCCGACGCCGGTATCCTCGACCGCGATCGTCACGCCATCGCCCTCCCGGCGCGTGCGGATCGTGATGGTGCCGCGTTCGACAATCGCCTGCACCGCGTTCATCAGCAGATTCATGACGACCTGGTTCAACTGCGACGGCATGCATTCGACGGGCGGCAGCTCGCCGTAATCCTTGACGACGTCCGCCTTGTACTTCAGTTCGTTGCGCGCCACGTTCAGCGTCGCCTCCAGGCCCTTGTGGATGTCGGCGAAGCTCCATTCCTCGGTGCCCGCGCGCGAGAAGTCGCGCAGGTCCTGCACGATCCGCCGCACGCGCGACGCGCCCTCGATCGATTCGTCGATCAGCGTGCCGATGTCGCCGCGCAGATAATCCAGATCGGCCGCTTCGTGCGCCGTGCGCAGGCGGGCCCGCGCATCGTCGCCGAGATCGCCGGCCATCGTGTCCTGCAGCGCCATCACGTCGAGCAACTGTCTCACCCACGTCTTCAGCATGCGCAGATTCGAATCGACGAAGCCGATCGGATTGTTGATCTCGTGCGCGACGCCCGCCGCGAGCTGGCCGATCGACGCGAGCTTCTCGGATTGCAGCAGCTTCCCGTGCGCCTGCGCAAGCTGCTCGATCAAATGGCGCTGCGCTTCGCGTTCGGTCTCGAGTTCCGCCTGCGTCCTTCGCCGCTCGTCGATCTCCTGCTTCATCAGCGCCTGCGTGCGCTGCAGCGCGTGCATGATCTTCTGGTTCTCGTGCAGCGCCGCTTCCAGCTCGCGCGTGCGATGCCGCACCTGGTCCTCCAGCGTGACCGCCATCTGGAACAGGCTGAAGTCCGATCCGCAGACGATCGTGCTGCGCTCGGCCCGATCCATCAGCGAGCGCACGATCTTGTTCAGCCGCACGATCTCCTTCTTCAGCGACGGAATGTCGGCCGACTCATCGTCGACGAGGCGCGACTCAGCCACGCTCGGACTCCGGCGCATGGCTGAAGACGATGCCCGTCAGCGTCTGGTTCACGTGAACGCCGCCGTACTGTTCGCCGTAGGTGCTGAAGCCGACCGCGCGGTTCGCCTTCAGCAACTGGGCGACCGTGTCGCGCGTGCCCTGCTGCGTCATCTCGAGATGACGCAGGATGCAATCCCAAGCGAGCACGAGCTGCGGCTCGCCGAGCGCATCGCCCAGGCCGCTGAACGTCGCCTGCAGATTGTCGACGAGGTCGAGCCCGCGCGCGACGCGCAGCACGAGGCCCTCTTCGATCGCGCAGTAGAACGTCAGGCTGCCGTCGGGATTGAGCTTCTGGATCGAGCGCACGTAATCGGTGCCGTCGATCAGCACGACGACGGGCGCCGCCGCGAAATGGCCGGGACTGAGATCTTCGACGCGCGCGCCGATCAGCCGCGCGTATTCGTCGGCGGCGGGCAGCCCGTTGATCTCGCTGACGGTGCGGCGCTCCGCATCCGCCTGCGTGACGACGAGCCGCTCGTCGCCGCAGCGGAAATGCTGGGTCTTGAACGTGCGGAACGGCAGCTTGGTCGATGCGACGATCAGCGCCGCGCAATCGTCATGGAAACGCCCTTCATAGAAGATCGCGGTGCGCTCGAAGCGCAGATCGTCGGCGGCCGAGCCGCCGACGAGCGGTATGTCGCCGAGCGCGCTCTGCAGCGTGCGCGTGACGGGCTCCTCGCGCACCGACAGGCCGTCGATCAACAGCAATGCGAACGGCTTCGCGCCGGTCGCGCGCGGCGCGCGCCGCTCCAGATCGTGCAGCGCGTCGATCGCGCACGCCTGACCGTGCGCGATCGTGAACGCCTGCAGATGCTCGAGCAGCGCGGTCTCGACGGTGAACGACGCGCGCGGCAGCGCGACTGCGACGAGGCTGTCGTTGCAGTAGCCCGCCGGTCCGATTTCGCCCGCGGTCGTGCAGCCGATCACGCACGTGTCGCGAAACCGCTCGCGTATTTCGTGCGCGAGCGCATCGAGATCGAAATGGCTCGAGCAGAAGAACAACACCAGTTCAGCGTCGCAGCGCTCGAGCGCCGCATGAATTTCCCGCACGGCGGCGCGCGCGTCCGCCTGCGTCGAATGCACCGCGGGAATCGCGGATGGCAACAAGGTCACGACAGGTCTCCTCTTCGTCATACGGCCTCGAACGAGCCAGTGTCTCCGTGGCCGCGCGCCGGCGTCGAGCGCCTCGGCGCGCGGCTGCGATGCGTCAACCGAACATGCCGCGCGGCCGTTCCGCGCCGCCGGCCACATGAACGAGAATCGCGAACGGCGACGTTTCGGTGGCCTCGAAACGCCGCACCTGCGCGGCCTGATGCGAAGACACGACGCTTCCCTTGGTCATCAGCAGGATGCCGCGGCTGCTGCGAAGATCGTCGGCGAGCCGCATCCCTTCCCTGAGCTGCGCTGCGCTGATCCGCGACACGCTCGCCTGCCGGTCGAGCGCCGACGGCGCCTTCGACAGCGTGACGAACCGGTCGACGATCCGCGCGTCGTAGCGTAGGCCCGCCTGCGAAACCAGCACCGCCGTCGCCTGTTGCACGGTGTACGCCCGCTTGAACATGCTGCCGCTGCACAGCGCCTCGAAGTCGCGTGCGACGGCGAGGATGCGCGAGCCGAGCGGAATCTCGTTGCCCGCGAGTCCGTCGGGCGTGCCGCGGCCGTCGAACCGCTCGTATTGGTGATGGATCACGTGCGCGACGCGGCTCAGTTGCTGGACCGGCGTGAGCACCATCTGCGCGCGCAGCGGATGTTCGAAATAGACCCGGCTTTCGTCCGGCGTCATCCGGTCGAGCGGCTTGCGCAGCAGTTCGTCCGGCAGCGACAGCTTGCCGATTCCGTGCAGCAGGCCCGCGAAGAACAGCTCCTGCGCCTGCCAGCCGCTCATGTCGAGCGCGAGCGCCAGGTTGCGCGCGGCTTCGCCGACGCGCTGCGATTCGCCGCCGAGCGCGCCGCAGCACAGCTCGATCATGTTCGCGCACACCTGAACCATCGCGGCGAAGTTGTGCTTCAGGTCGCATTGCGCGTCTTCGAGGAACAGCATCGTCTGGCGGATTTCTTCGGTGCGCGCCTGCACCTGCGCTTCGAGCCCCGCGTTGAACGCGCGCAATGCTTCGTTCTGCGCGCGCGTAAGCGTGTCGAGCCGCGCGGCCTCGCGGCGCAAACGCTGCTGCTCGATCGCCTGCTCGATGGTCAGCAGCAGATCGTGATCGTCCCAGGGCTTCGTCAGATAGCGATAGATCGCGGCTTCGTTGATCGCGCGCACCGCGGAATCGATTTCCGAGTAGCCGGTCAGCAGGATGCGCATCGCGTCGGGACGACGCTCACGCGCGCGCGCGAGACATTCCGCGCCGCTCATGTTCGGCATCCGCATGTCGGAGACGATCACATCGACCGCGTTCGCCGCCAGCGCATCGAGGGCGGCCTCGCCGCTTTCGGCGGTCAGCACGCGATAGCGCTTCGGCCGAAGCAGGCGCTTCAGCGACGACAGCACGCTCGGCTCGTCGTCGACGAGCAGCACGACCGGCGCGTCGGCGTGCGCGCCGCTCGCCGCATGCGTCGGTCGTGCGTCGTTCTCCCCGGCGGGCTCGCCGCGCTCTGTCGATATCGAAGGATTGCCTGCTTTCGCTCGTTCGTTCATGGTGCCCTCATTCCCGATCGTTCTTTTTTCCTGGATATCGGCGAGGCGAGCCGTCCGCATAGTAGGGAAAACGCGGGAAGCATAAAAAAGCACGAAGCCACGCCCAATCACCGATATTGAGAACCTTCGATGTCGGCAGAATTCCTTAAATAAATATTTAACGCCTGGATTCGCCGATGTCGATTCACATCGATTCGAATAGCGCACATCGCTCGCTTCCAGCCGGCTTCGTCCGGCTCGCCGGACGCGCGTCCGCCCTCGCCTCTTGCCCGGCAGCCCTCGGGGGCGACGTCCCAAGAAACGTAGTCTACGTCCTAACCAACAGCCGCCGAATCGGAAACGACCTCGGCAATTCCAAGCGGCGACTGCCCGAAAACCGCCCGCAATTCGGTCATGTTCCGAACAGTCGATTTTAATTGAGCCGCTTATTAATACGGGCGCGTGGAGAAACCATATACCGAGGTTGGAGATGCATTTTTTTCGATTCGCGTGGCGGCGCGCGCAATGCTGGCTTTGCATTTTGCTCGCCGGCGCATTGCTGCCGCAGGGCGCGGCGGCGGCCGTCACGGCCTCTTATTCGGACATCATCGGCGCAGACAGCGGGCTGTGCGTGTCGGCCGCCGGCAACTCGACCGCGTCGGGCGCGGGTGTCGTTCAGACGTCGTGCGCGGGCCTGAGCAACACGATATGGTCGTTCGTTCCCGTCGGCAACCGCTATCACATCGTGCTGCAGGGCAGCGGCCTGTGCCTGAACGTGCCCGGCAGTTCGCAGGCGAGCGGCATGCAACTGATCCAGTACGCCTGCCAGGACAGCAGCAAGACCAACGATCAATGGACGATCGTCGCGGTCGGCTCGAGCTACCGGATCGTGTCCGCGTCGAGCGGCATGTGCGCGAACGTCAGCGGCGCATCGCGCACGGGCGGCGCGGCGCTGATCCAGTACCCTTGCCAGAGCGCCGGCGCGCTCAATGATCAATTCAACCTGTATCTGCCGGTCGTGACGTTCACCAACATCGCGGCGGCAAACAGCAATCTCTGCGTGACCGTCAGCGGCGGCTCGACGGCTGTCGCCGCATCGATCGTGCAGGGCACGTGCTCGAATCAGGGCGGCACGAGCTGGTCGCTGCTGCCGGCGGGCAGCGGCTATCACGTCGTGTCGCAAAGCACCGGACAATGCCTGAACGTGTCCGGCGGAAACCGCGCGAGCGGCGCGCCGATCATCCAGTACCCCTGTCAGCCCGACACGCAGACCAACGACCAATGGACGGTCGTTCCGGCCGGCTCGAAGTACCGCCTCGTCTCGGTCGCGAGCGGCATGTGCCTGAACGTGAGCGGCGGCTCGCTGTCGCCTGGCGCGCCGTTCATCCAGTATCCGTGCCAGCACGCGAATGCGCTCAACGACCAGTTCTCGCTCGACCTGCCGCAGTCGTTCCCGGTCACGCTGCCGTCCGCGTGGAGTCCCGTGATTCCGCTGCCCGTCAATCCGATCGGCATCGCGAACACGCCGAACGGCAAGCTCGTGATGTGGTCCGCGGATCAGCAGTTCGGCTTCCAGAACGACGTCGGCGGCAAGACCACGCAAACGCAGACCGCCGTGTTCGACCCGGCGACGAATCAGGCGACGCAATATATCGAGACATCGGCCGGCTCGGACATGTTCTGCCCCGGCACTGCGATGCTGCCTGACGGCCGGCTGCTCGTGAACGGCGGCGACAGCAGCCCGAAGACGACGCTCTACGACTGGACGAGCAACACGTGGAGCGCGGCGGCGGCGATGAACATTCCGCGCGGCTATCAGGGCGACACGCTGCTGTCGAACGGCTCGGTGCTGACGCTCGGCGGCTCGTGGAGCGGCGGCCAGGGCGGCAAGCGCGCCGAGGTGTGGACGAACGGCGGCGCGTGGACGGTGCTGCCCGGCGTGCCGGAAACGAACATCGTCGGCCCGGACCCGCAAGGGATCTATCGCGGCGACAACCACCTGTGGCTGTTCGCGCAAGGCAACGGCACCGTGTTCCATGCGGGGCCGAGCGCGCAGATGAACTGGATCTCGACGAGCGGCGGCGGCTCGATCCAGTCGGCCGGCACGCGCGGCGTCGATCCTTTCAGCATCAACGGCACCGCTTCGCTGTACGACATCGGCAAGATCCTGAAGGCGGGCGGCGCGAAGTCGTATCAGCAGAACGGCAGCATCACGACCTACGCGTCGAACTCGGTCTATCAGATCGACATCACGCGCGGGCCGAATCAGCCGGTGTCGGTGCAGCGCCTGAACGGCACGACCTATCAGCGCGCGTTCGCGAACAGCGTGATCTTGCCGAACGGCAACGTCGTGCTGATCGGCGGCCAGAGCGTGCCCATGCCCTTCACCGACACGACCGCGATCATGGTTCCGGAAATCTGGGACCCGGCGACGCAGCGCTTCAACCTGCTGAAGCCGATGCACACGCCGCGCACCTATCACAGCACGGCGATCCTGATGCCGGACGGCCGCGTGTTCGCGGGCGGCGGCGGCCAGTGCGGCGCCGGCTGCGCAATGAATCACCTGAACGCGGAGATCCTGACGCCGCCATACCTGCTCAACGCGGACGGCACGCCGGCGCAGCGCCCCGTGATCGTGTCGGCGCCGGCGTCGGCCAGTCTCGGCGCGTCGATCGGCGTGTCGACGCAGGGGCCGGTAACGTCGTTCGTGCTGATGCGCCTCGCATCCGTCACGCATACGACGAACAACGACCAGCGACGCATACCGCTCGCGATGACGTCGTCCGGCGGCACGGATTACCGGCTCGCGATTCCCGCCGATGCGGGCGTCGTCCTGCCCGGCTACTACATGCTGTTCGCGCTGAACGCGCAGGGCGTGCCGAGCGTGTCGACGTCGATTCGGATTTCATGACGATGCGGGGCAAATGCAACACGCGCCGCGCATCGCTTGCCTGGCGAACGCTGGCGCTGACACTCACGCTGCTCGCGCTCGCGTGGCCGGGCCACGCGGCGCGCGCGGACGACGGCGCGGCGCGCGGCCTCGCGCTGTTCACGGGCGCCGCGCCGCTGCACGGACGCTTGTCGACGCATTCCGGCGAGCTGCCCGCGCCGGTCATGCGTTGCGCGAATTGTCACGCGGCGGGCGCGGGCGCCGCAGTGCCGAATTCGACCGCGCCGCGCCTCACGCGTACGTGGCTCGCCGACCTGCAGAGCCGGCGCGGCGGTCCGCCGAGCCGCTACGGCCGGGACGCGTTCTGCGCGCTGCTGCGCACCGGGCTCGATCCGGCCTACGTGATGATCAATGTCGACATGCCGCGTTACCGATTGACCGAGCGCGATTGCTCCGCGCTTTGGCGCTTTCTGAACGAGGGTCCGCATGGGCGGACGTGAGATTCGCACGCGGCGGCGCGCGCTGCTGGCCGCCGTGCTCGGCGCAGCGGCGCTGCCCGCGCTACCGGCGCGCGCGGCGGCGCGGGGCGCGCGGGACCCGGTCGTGCAAAGCGGCTATCACGGCGGCCTGATCACGCCGCCCGTGCCGGTGCCGGACGTGCCGGTACGCACCGCGGACGGTCGCACGACCCGTCTGCGCGCGCTGCTCGACGGCCGTGTCACGGCGCTGCAATTGTTCTACACGGGCTGCTCGTCGACGTGTCCGATCCAGGGCGTCGTATTCCGGCGCGTGCAGGCGCTGCTCGGCCCGCACCCGAAGCCTGACGTCCAGTTGCTGTCGCTCAGCATCAGCCCGCTCGAGGACACGCCGCAGCGGATGCGCGCATGGCTC
Source organism: Burkholderia sp. ABCPW 14 (assembly GCF_001523835.1). Classification (NCBI taxonomy): domain Bacteria; kingdom Pseudomonadati; phylum Pseudomonadota; class Betaproteobacteria; order Burkholderiales; family Burkholderiaceae; genus Burkholderia; species Burkholderia sp. ABCPW 14. Next base: position 119,931 of record NZ_LOVS01000033.1, read on the forward strand.
GCCCGCTTCGACGCGCGTCCGGGCTGGGTCGCCGCCGCGCCCGAGCTGAAGGATGTCGATGCGCTACAGGCGTTCTTCGGCGGCGGCCGCACCGGGCTCGACAATCACAGCACGCAGGCGCAGGTGATCGATCGGCGCGGCGCACTGGTCTGGCGGACTTACGAGCTGCCCTCCCCCGAGACGGTCGCGGCGCTGCTGAGCAAGGCTTGACAGTGAGTTTGCGCGGCTCGGCTCCAGTCGCATCACGCGGACAGCGGGCGGATTCCGCGCGACCGGCGCCGCATCCGCCGCCAACGCAAACATGCGGCGCATGCCGATCGGTCTTGCGGCCCGGCCGGGCGACAATCGGGTGACCGCCGCTTCATTCGGACACGGTCGGGCGACGCGGCGGCAGCGCCCGCCGTCATTCCTTCGGCTTGCCGGATCGGCCGCGAAAAAACTCGTTCGCCAGCGATGCCCGCGATCCGCGATCGAAGCCGCCTGCGGCGGCGGCGCCGCAGACCGCGCATGCCGTCAACGCCAATTCGCGTCCACCCACTGGCAAACGCGCTCCCACTCGGCGGTCTTCATGTACGCGAGCGCTTCGCTCTCCAGCACGGGCGCGTTGCGCCAGTCGTCGAGCTCGACGGTTTCGCCGAGCTCGAAATTGCCGCGCTGGTAGCCCGCGCCCAGCAATTGCTGCGCTTGCTGCGTCGCCAGCATGGCTGTTGCATCGAACGTCAATCCGAGCAACGCGGAGGCCGGCACATCATTGCGCTCGAACGGCCAGAACCAGGTCGTCACGCCCCATCCGCGCGGGTCGCCGACCGCGCTCGGACGGATGCCCGCCGGGCTGATGCCAGTGCCGAGCGACAGCACGCGCAAGTTTCCGAGATTGCCGCCGAGGCCGCTCGCCAGCACTTCGGAGACGGCGGTCATCGACGGATTGTTCGCGAACACGCCGCCGTCCGCGAAGTAGCCGAGCGACGGAACTTCGTACGGCGGGAAATAGGAAGGCGCGGCCGACGTCGCGAGCGCCGCGTCGACGAGACCGACATGGCGATACGCATTGCCGCTCGCGTTCGAGAACGTGCAAGCGGACCAGCTTTGTATGGCCGGGTCCCACAAGCGTGCCGAATTGACGACGATCAGTCGATGCAGCTCGGTCAGGTCGCCGCCGCCGAGCAGTTCCTGCGCGATGCGCCTGAGCCCCGTGTTGACGTACTGGCACGCCAGGAAGCCCGGCCCGGCCAGCGCAGCGAAGGTCGCGGCGTCGGTTTCGATTGCGACCTTCTGCTCGAGCCACACCCGGTTTTCCTGAAATATTTCCGAGCCCCGATTCCTGTAGACATCGACGACTTGCGAAATCGGCACGCCGCGCGCGAGCGCCAGCGACAGCAAGCCGCCCGTCGACGTGCCGGCGAAGCCGTCTGCCTTCGCGATGATCCCGCTGCGCCGATCGAGATCCTGGATGAGCAAGGCAGTGATCAATCCCCTGATGCCGCCACCGTCGCAACTGAGAATCTTGAAGGCCATCGCGGTTCTCCTCGGCTGGTGATACGGATGCGAGCGTTCTGTCGGGACGACGCCTTGTTGCTTGGTGCATCCGTGGGTGGATCAAATGTGACATCCGTTCTGTGTTCTCGCGTCGAGTGTGTCGAGTGTGTCGCGTGTGTCGAATGCGTCGAATGTGTCGCGTGCCGTGTCCGATGTCACATGTCTGTTTCCATCACAGCATCAATTCGGTTCGGCATTCCCGTCGGATTGGCCAGTCGTTTTCGATTTCTCCGCAACGATGCGTTCGCATCCGATCGTGCGAAACCGGCCGTTCACAAGCGGCCTGGCAACCGGTCGCCGCGTCTTCTGCCTGCGTACCTCGCGGCTTTCCCCGTCCCGTTCCGATAGCGACGAGCATCGCGCCATGCGGCGATTCGATGCGCACTTTTAAATTAGGATGTGCGAGCCGCTTTGACCAGGCCGGGATGCAACAAACATGCATGCGTCACGCGCGTCGCGCTCCGACGACGCGAGCACGATCAGCCGGCAGGAATTCGCGGCGACATGCGGCCATCGCGCCCGCCGTTCGTCGCGAGCCGTTCGCGCCTCGCGGGCGCATCGACATCGCAGCCCGGTCAGCCCCCGTGACCGAGTCTTCACGACACCTGCCGCCGGCTCCGCGTCAGTCGCTCGCGGCGGCCGCGCGTCGCGCACCGGTTGCTGCACTCGCGCCGACGAAGCCCGAACGCGCGATCGCGACGATCCCCGCCATCGACACGCACGCCGGCACCGCCGCCGCGAGAAACAGCGACGACGACGACCATTGCAGATGCATCAGCGCGCCGCCGAGCACCGGGCCGACGACGGAGCCGATCCGCCCGATGCCGAGGCTCCAGCCGATCCCGGTCGAGCGCAGCGAAGTCGGATAGTAGACCGCCGCGAGCGCATTGAGCGCGGGCTGTCCGCCGATGATCGAGAACCCGGTCAGGAAGATCGCCGCGAACACCGCGACGAGCGACGCCAGCACGAGCGGATGCCCGATCGACGCGATCGCGACGATCGCGAGCAGGAACGTCGTCGCGAGCACGGTCGTGAAGCCGATCCGGTCGATGATGCGGCCGAGCGCGAGCGTGCCGATCACGCCGCCCGCCCATAGCGCGGTGCCGGCGAGCACGGCGGTCGACGTCGGATAGCCGGCGTCGCGCATGACCGTCGGCAGCCAGTTCGACAGGAAGTACATGTCGAGCAGGTTCGCGAAATTGACGAGCCACAGCAGCAGCGTGACGCGCGCGCGGCCGTCCTGGAACAGCGCGACGAACGGCATCCCCGCGCGATTCGATTCGACGCCGACGAGCACCGCATCGTGCGGCAGCGACGCCGCGGGCACGATGCGCTCGAGCTGCCGGCGTGCGCGCGCCGCGCCGCCGTCGCGAAACAGCAGGAACTGGATCGACTCCGGCAACGCGATGAACATCAGCAAGCCGATCGCGAGCGGAATCGCGCCGCCGAAGAAAAACACGGCTCGCCAGCCGACGTGCGGAATCAGCGCGGCGGTGATGAGCCCGCCGACCACGCCGCCGACCGTGAAGCCGCACGAGACGATCATCATCAGCGACACGCGAATGCGCCGCGGGCTGTATTCTCCGGCGAGCGCCATCGCATTCGGAATGATGCAGCCGAGCCCGAGGCCGGCCGCGAAGCGCCAGCCGATCAGTTGCGCGATCGACTGCGCGAAGCCGGTCGCGATCATGCAGACGGAAAAGAACAGCGTCGCGCCGATCAGCACCGGACGCCGGCCGATCTTGTCGGCGAGCGTGCTGAACACGAGCGAACCGATCAGCATCCCGAACAATCCGGCGCCGAACACGGGCGACAGCGTCTCCTTCGCGATCCCCCATTCCCGGATCACGACCGGCGCGACGTACCCCATCGCCTGCACATCGAATCCGTCCATCACGAGGCACGCCGCGCACAGCGCGACGATCGCCCATTGATGCGCGCCGAAGCGGCTGTTGTCGAGCATCTCCCGCACGTCCACTCGCGTACTCATCCGTCGTCTCCTTGTCTTGTCTCAGTCGTTTTTCGCCGGGGGCGGACAGGCGCTACAGCTCGAGCACGAGCCGCCCGCGCTTCGCGCGCGAACAGCACGCCATCATCCGCGTGTTCGCTGCGCGCTCGCCCGTGCTCAGCACGCTGTCGCGATGATCGACTTCGCCTGCGAGCACGCGCACTTCGCACGAGCCGCACAGTCCTTCCTCGCAATCGCTCTGCACGTCGACGTTCGCCGCGCGCAGCGTCGCGAGCAGCGTCCGGTTCGCAGGCACCGTCAGCGTGACGCCCGAATCCTTCAGCTCGACTTCGAACGATTGCCCGGCGGCCGGATCGAAGCGCGGCGCGCCGGCCGCGAAATGCTCGACGCGCAGTGCGTGCGCCGGCCAGCGCGGCGCGCACGCGGCGAGCGCATCGAGCATCCGCGCCGGCCCGCATGCATAGACCTGCGTGCCGGGCGCAACGTCGAGCGCGGCGAAATCGTGACGCGTGCATTCGTCCGATACGTGCAAATGCAGCCGATTGCCGTGCAGCGCGGCGAGCTCGTCGACGAACGCCATCGTGCGGCGGCTGCGCCCGCTGTAATGCAGCGCGTAATCGACGCCGCGTGCGCGCGCTTCCCGCGCGATCGCGGCGATCGGCGTGATGCCGATGCCGCCCGCGATCAGGATCGCGCGGCTCGCGCGTTCGTCGAGCGGGAAATGGTTGCGCGGCCCGCGAATCCTCACGCGCATGCCGGACTGCAAGCGCTCATGCATCCATGCGGAGCCGCCGCGACTCGCCGGCTCGCGCAGCACGGCGATCTCGTACGCGCCGCGCTCGGCCGGATCGCCGCATAGCGAATACTGCCGGGAAAGACCGGTGTCGCCGCATTCGACGTCGATGTGCGCGCCCGCGCCCCAGCGCGGCAACGGCGCACCGTCCGGCGCGACGAGACGCACGCGCAGAATGCGCTCGGCCACGGGCGTCACGCTATCGACTCGCAACGCGCGCCCCGCGCTGCGCGCGTTCGATTCGCCGATCCGCACGGTCAGCGCGAAGCGCCGAGCATCCGCGCGCAGCCGCTCCGGATTCGCGGCCGGTTCCCATTCGACCCAAAGATGCTCCGGACCGCGAAACGATGTGTTCGGCACGTACGTGAAGCGCTGTTCGGCGAGCCGCATGTGCGGCAGGCGGCGCGTCAATTCGTCGATGAAGATCTGCATCTCCATGCGCGCGAGATGCTTGCCCATGCATTGATGCGAGCCATAGCCGAATGTCAGGTGATCGGCCGGGTTGTCGCGATGGATGTCGAACAGATCCGGATCGGCGAAGCGGCGTTCGTCGCGATTCGCCGACGACGTGACGATCAGCAGCTTCGCGCCCGCCGGAATCGCGACGCCGTCGACTGTCGCATCGCAGGTCGCGAGCCGTCGCCACGCGGCGATCGAGCCGTTGTGGCGCAGGCATTCGTCGACCGCATTCGGAATCAGCGACGCATCTTCGCAGAGCTCGCGCCACGCGTGCGGGTGCTGCAGCAACAGCTTCAGCGCATTCGCGGTCGCGTTCGCGGTGGTTTCGTGCGCGGCGACGATGCCCGCCATCATCATCGAATGCAGGTACGAATCGGTGACGATGTCCGGATGCTCGCGCTGCATGCGGATGCCGAACTGCATCCAGCCGGGCCCCGACGGATCCTCGCGCATCCTGTCGAGCACCTGACCGGCGTACTGCCAGAACTGCCCGACCGCATGCGCGACCGCGACCTGCTCTTCCGGCCGCGGCCGGCCCCACGTGTTGACGGTGTGCGCGATCGAGTATTGGCGCAGCGTATCCATGTCCTCTTCGGGAACACCAAGGAAATGCAGCGCGACCGTGAGCGGCACCTCCCACAGCATCTGGTCGACGAGGTCCGCGCGCCCGTCGTCGACGAAGCGGTCGACGTATTCGCGCGCGAGCCGCCGCACCATCGGCTCGTGCGCGCGCAGCGCGTCGGGCGTGAACGGCTCGATCAGCAAGCGCCGCCGCGCCGTGTGCACGGGCTCGTCCTCGTTGACGAGCGTGCGATTCATCGCATAGCCGTACGACGCGAGCACCGCATTCGCTTCCGCTCCGGTCGGCGTGATCTTCTCGAGCGCGATCGACGGGCTGAAGGTCCGGTTGTCGCGGAAGATCGCCTTGATGTCGTCGTAGCGCGCGACGACCCAGTAGCCGAGCTTCGGGCTGTAAAACACCGGCTCCTGTTCGCGCGCCCAGCGCACGTATTCGGGCGGGTCCTGCTGATACGCGTCGTCGAACGGATCGAACGCGGCCGCCCCGGCGCTCGCCGGACAGCTGGCCGGATGCGCGGCGGCGCCGGGCGAAGCGGAATGGAACGGACACTGCGCGGCATGCGGAGCCGGCTTGGACGCGACGTTCGTCATGGCAGTCCTCCAATTGGCAATTACGTTTTGCGTAACTCTAGTACGCATTGCGTAAATCAATGATCGGGGTTAACCTGCATCACATTCCCATCGTAGTCGCGCCGCTCGCGCAGCGCCTGCCGGCCGCCGCCTGACCGCTACAACACGCTCTACAATCGCGCTGATGACAAAAAAGGCCCCTACCCCGAAGCCCGCGAAGGCAACCCGCACCCGTGCGCACCATGCGCCCGCGCCGACTCCGCCGCCGCGCTCGACGCCCGCGCCGCGCGAGCGGCGGCAGCGCGTGCAGGCGGCCGCGACAGGCATGGCGGTGCTCAAGGGACTCGCGCGGCTCGGCGGACGCGCGACGCTGACGGCCCTCGCGATGCACGTCGACGAAAGTCCGGCGAAAGTGCACCGCTATCTGGCAAGCCTGATCGAAGAGGGCTTCGTGTCGCAGGATCGCGGCACGCAGCAGTACTGCCTCGGCACCGAGGCGCTGCTGATCGGCGTCGCCGCGATGCGCCAGGCCGAACCGATCCGCGCGGCGGAGCCCGCGCTCATGCGGCTACGCGAGGCGCTCGAGCTGACATGCTTCGTCGCCGTGATGGGCAACCGCGGGCCGACGATCCTGCGCATCGAGGAGCCGGGGCTGCCCGTGATCGTCAACGTGCGTGCGGGTTCGGTGCTGTCGCTGCTCGGGTCCGCGACTGGCCGGCTGTTTCTCGGCCTGCTCGACGATTCAACGATCGATGCGATGGCTCAGGCCGAGCTCGCGACGGCCCCCGACGAGCTGCGCGCGCAACTGGACACGCGGGATCCGATCGGCGCGCTGCGCCGCGCCGTGCGAGCGGCCGGCTGCGCGGCGGTGCGCGACACGAATCTGAAGGGCATCAGCGCGGTGTCCGCGCCGCTCCGCGATTACACGGGGCACGTATGCGCGGCGCTGACCGTGCTCGGCGCGACCGGGGCGTTCGATGCGTCGCTCGACGGAGAAGCCGCTGCCGCGCTGCGGCGCGAAGCCGACGCGACGAGCGCGGTGCTCGGTTATCGGCCGGCTACGTAGCGATGCGCCGCCGCGCCGATCGGGCATTGCGCTGCAAATACGCAAGCGTTCGTCGTTACCGTTACCCTCAATCGGAAGTCGCGTCGACTTCGGCTGCAAAGTCCTAGTCAGCGTTCGAAAGATGACGAACGAAGTCCGTCGACAGGACAGGCGCTCCACTCAATAGCCTCGTGCCGCCGATGCCATATTCGCTGCGTGCACGTCACGAAACGGGGCTCGCCGCCATCTCGTCGCCCGGATAAAGCTGCAGCAGCGATCGTGCGGCATCGACGTTCTTCGCCGCCAGCCATTCGTCGTAATCGGCGCGCCGCAGAATGACGACCGATCTCTTCTCGTCACCCGGCTTGTGCATGCGCGTCATCACGGCATGTCCGTCCGCATTGACCGTGAGCATCGACATCCCGACCAGCAACCGTCCGTCTTCGTCCACATACCGCTTCCAGACACCGGCAACGCAATACGGCCGCCAGCCGGCCAGGCCGACGCGGTGCCAGACGTTCCGCCCGGTTTCGTAGCACGGCTCGTAGACCCACTCGCATGGAATGAGGCAGCGCTGCCCGGCTCGCCATGCCGCGCCGTAGAGCCGCGACGAACCGATCGTCTCCGCACGCGCGTTCACGGTATTCAGCTTCTGCTTCCTTCGCCCCTGCTCGTCGCGCCGCTCGGGCTGCATGAAGCGCGGCCAGAAGCCGAACACCGCCAGATGCGCCGTCTGTTCGCCGTCGATCATCCTGACAATCGGCGCCTCGTAGTCCGGGTAGACCTCGGGCTTCCAGGGCATGCGCCGATAGAGGTCCCCGATGCTGATGCGCAGCTCGCTGATCCCCGGATCTTCCGTCGGGCTGCGGTAGTTCGTGCACATGACGCTCCCCTTTTTCAGGGATGGATCATTTCATCATAGTGCGAGATATACTGGATAAATATACAGTTATTTAGTATTAAGAAATGATCCTGCCACCGTTCGATCCTCCGAAGCTGCCCGAAATGACGCAATGGTGGAAGCAATGCACGTATGCGGATGTCCACCGGCTGATCCTCGAGGTGCAGCACCAGCGGCTCACGCTGTGGGAGCTCCGCGGTTGCGTCGCCGATGCGTCGCGCCGTGCGCGCGCGATCGATCCGGTACTGCTCGAGTACGGTGCGCCGCTGCGGCGGCTCGGCACGGTGATCGACAAGGAGATCGAGCGCGCGCAGCCGATCGTGCGTTCGCGTCAATCGGTTGCGCCCTTTTCCGACGAATGGCGCGCGCGGCAAGAGATCCGCTGCAGCCTGCACGCGGCGCCTGATGATCCGGTGCCCGGCGCCGACGCGAAGCAGTTTCCCGAGTTCCGCCGCGTGACGTGGCGCGAACTGCGCGAACGATGGCGATGGCTCGACGGAAAGAAGACGCGCACGTTGACGGTCGAGCAGCGCATGGTGCTCGAAATCGCCTTCGTGCGACGGAAGATCCTGGATCAGGTGTGGAAGATGGTCGCCGCGGTCGAGGCGGAGGCCGCGGCCGACGGCAAAGCGCTGTTCACGGTGGAGCGGTTGAAGCGATTCCTCGACGTCGAGCGCGAGGACGGCGATTCGTTCTGATGATCGGACCGCGCCGACGGTTGTTCGTTGTTCGTTGTTCGTTGTTCGTTGTTCGTTGTTCGTTGTTCGTTGTTCGTTGTTCGTTGTTCGTTGTTCGTTGTTCGCGCCTGTCTCTGCCGAATCGTCGTCGCACCGTGCCGAAATTCCGCCGCACGCGCGTTCCGCCGCCGGCACACGATTCGATTGTCCACGGATATCCGGCGATCGCGCGTTGCATCGCCGCGCCGGATTTGCGCTGCCGATACGAGAAGGCGAACAAACATCCGATTACTTTCGTAGACGATGCGAACGGATACCGTCTCGGTCGATCGCCGCGCCCAATTCGGACGCCGGCGTCCGTCGTCGTGAATCAATCCGACCGCGCTCGCATTTCTCCGTTTAGGAATCCATCTGGAAAAATTCACTCTTTGGACCAAAATGAAAAGCGCACGCTTCGATCCGGATCGTCACGAGCATTGAACACATTCGCGATGCATGCATGCCGGCCCGCTTCCCGCGCGCGTTCGATGAATCTGGCGCGACGCTCTTTTCATCGATCGCACTCCCGATCGAAAAGGCACGATGGGCGATCTCGTGCTGCCCGCCGGGATTCTCCAATATTTGGGAATTGGAACGACTCCGTTTCACGTTCGGCAAACGCCTCAAACGCAATGGAACCATCGAGCGTCGAAAAAGGCATCGATCGATAACCCATTCGTTCAAAAGTTTACTTGTCGTCAGTCTACTGATGCACTATTACTATCCGTGGCGTTTCGCTACATTCCCACGCAACGGCTGCCCGTGCTGAACTCATCGCCGGCCGGGCGCGGCTGTCTGCTGCGCATGATCGAGTTTCATCCGTAACACGCTTTGCCACGCGACATCCGTCGCGGGTTCGCACGCGCTCGCGCGAGGCTCTGCCTTGCGCAAAGCGGCAAAACGAAACGAGCATTCACGGAGATAAACCCATGCACGCAAGACGCATCTCCCTCGCCATTCTTGCCGCCACGCTGTGCGTTTCCGCGCATGCCGCCGAAAACGCCGCACCGTCCGAAGATTTCGCATTCCAGAACGACTCCGCGCATCGCCGCGCAGACATGCTGGTGCGCCAGATGACGCTCGACGAGAAACTGCAGCGCATTCATTCGAAGTACCCGATGAGCGACGTCCCGGGCGGCGGCGCGGGCTTCATTCAGGGCATCCCGCGTCTTCGCATTCCCGATCTGAACATGGTGGATTCGGCAACGGGCTCCGGCAGCACATCGCAGCCGAGCACGACGTTTCCCGCCACGATCGGGCTCGCGGCGAGCTGGGACAAACGCCTTTCGTACGCATTCGGCGCCGCGATCGCCGATCAGTTGCGCGCACAAGGATTCGCGATGGGCCTGGGCGGCGGCGCCAACCTCGCGCGCGAACCGCGCGGCGGACGCCTCTTCGAATATCTCGGCGAAGACCCCGTGCTCGCCGGCGACATGCTCGCGGCGCGCACGCGCGGCACGCAGGACCGCAAGGTGATTGCGACGATCAAGCACTACGTCGGCAACGAACAGGAAACGAACCGCATGGGCGGCGACGCCCGGATCGACGAGCGCACGCTGCGCGAGCTCTATCTGCTGCCGTTCGAAATCGCGATGAAGGCAGCGCGGCCCGGCAACGTAATGTGCAGCTACAACCGCGTGAACGGCGACTACGCGTGCGAAAACACGCACGTGCTCATCGACGTCCTCAAGAACGATTGGCACTTCCAGGGACAGGTGCAATCCGACTGGGGCGCCGCGCACAGTACCGCGAAGGCGATCAACGCGGGGCTCGACGAAGAGGAAGACGTCGGGCCGACCGCGTTCCTCACGCCCGATCTCGTCAAGCAGGCGCTCGCCAATCACGAGATCACGCAAGCGCGTCTCGACGACATGGTCCGGCGCAAGCTCTATGCGATGATTCGCACGGGCGTCATGGACGATCCGCCCCGGGGCGGCGGAGTGATCGACTTCGCCGCGGCGAACCGCTTCGCACAACACGCGGCGGAGCAGTCGATCGTGCTGCTGACAAATCAGGATCGCCAACTTCCGCTCGATGCCGGGAGCCTGAAGCGGATCGCTGTGATCGGCGGCCATGCCGACGCGGCCGTGCTGACGGGCGGCGGATCCGGCGATACGCGGCGGCCCGTCACGGGCGCGTTCGCCGGATGCGGCGGGCTGACGTTCCCGACGACGACGGGCTGCAACTGGTGGCCGAATCCATGGCTGAAGCTCGACGTGCCGATCGTCAAGGCGATCGGGAACCTTGCGCCGGGCGCGACGGTCGCCTTCGCCGGAAACAGCGATCAGCAATCGCCGTTTGCCGCCTATACCCCGCAGCAAATCGACGCGGCGGTCGATCTGGCACGGCGCTCCGACGTGGCGATCGTCTTCGTCACGCAGGCGGCCGGCGAAGATTTCGGCGAACTCCGCAGTCTCGCGCTCGCGAATCCGGCGAATCAGGACGCGCTCGTCCAGGCGGTCGCGCAAGCCAATCCGCACGTGATCGTCGTCGTCGAGAGCGGCAATCCGGTGCTGATGCCGTGGCGCAATCAGGTGTCCGCGATCGTTCGGGCATGGTTCCCGGGCGAAGGCGGCGGCAACGCGATCGCCAACGTCCTGTTCGGCAAGGTCAATCCGTCGGGCAAACTGCCCGTCACGTTCCCGGTGCGCGACGAGGATACGCCCGCCTGGGGCGCTGACGGCACGCTCGCGCCGAACCCCATCTATGCGGAGAAACTCAAGATCGGCTATCGCTGGTACGACGCGAACCGTATCGCGCCGATGTTCCCGTTCGGCCACGGCCTGTCGTACACGCATTTCTCATACTCGGGGCTGGCCGTGAAGCAATGTCCGGATGCGACGACCATCGTGTCGTTCACGCTGACCAATGACGGCCCCGTCGCCGGCGCCGAAGTGCCGCAGATCTATCTCGGCGATCTCGACGATTCGCAGGAGCCACCGCAGCGGCTCGTCGGATGGGAGAAGGTAAGCCTGCGTGCCGGCGAAGCGCGGCGCGTGCGCATCGTGATTCCGCCCGACATGCGGCGCGTGTGGGATACGAGCCGCAATGGATGGGCGTTTGCGAAGGGCGGCCGCATCTATGTCGGTGCGTCGTCGCGCGATATTCGGCTCCAGCAGCAATAAGGATCGGTGGTGGCGTCTCGCGGCGCCGCCGCCACCTCGAATCACGAAGAAGCGCGCGGCCACGCGGCGGCCCATCGGCATCGAGGCGTCACCCGGCATGCGCCACGTCATGCCCCCCGACTCTCCGCCGACAAAGCGCAGCCTCGCGTGCACCGACATACGGCCTGCGCCATCACCGAACACGACCCGTGCGCGATGCCGCCGCGGAATCGAGACGATTGGCGCGAAACGCCGCACCGGATCGCTGACGCGCCAGCGCTCGCGCCCCCCGCTTGCCGGTGTTGCGCGCGACTCGGCCACGTCCCGCTTGCTCGTCCAACACATCGCTACGCGCGTCGCCCATCGCATTCCGCTCATCCGAATGAAGGGCGATCCATCCCATACGCAAGCGGCTACCGCGCAAAATCGCGCGTGCCTGTCGCCCGATCCCGGAATTTCCGGGTCACCCCGCGCGTCGCCGAATGCTTCGAATGGCCGCCTTCACCTTCGCTCTTGCTGTCGTTGGACCGGTAATGCGTCGGCGGCCATGACGAGGGCTCGAGGCGCCGGCCTCCTGAAATCGGCTGCCAAACGCACCCTTTTATTCCATCCCGAAATTGACTTTCTTTAAATATTCTCCAAACGAAACTACAAAAACTTGTAGTTTCGAACACCTGCCATTCCAATCTATGCTTAATCCAGCAAGCACACATTCAGCACAGGATACGCCTATCTCATAAAAAATGAGAAAGCGAGACCATCTCAATAAAAAAGAAAATCAATTCATAAAACGCGATTTTAATCGACATACATCCATTCAAGACTTCACTCATTTCACGAATCGAAGCATAGCCCGTCTGCAGCGGGTTGACACATGGCGTGATCGAAAGCGCCAAATCGGCACGACAGCCGTCATCACCTTCAAGAAAGGAGTTCGCATCATGGCCACGACCACCGAAGAAGAAATCCTGCCGCAAGTTCTTCACCACCTTTACAGCGTGACTGGCGGAGAAGTGAATCCGTCGTCCGTCTCGACCCCGGTCGTCGAGCTCAAGCTGCAATTCGACGACGCCAATCGCCGCATTTCCGGGTTCGGCCGAGTCGTCTGGGGCAAGGTCAAGCCGCCGAAAGTCACCTCGGATTTCGTCGATCTCATCATCCACGGCGATTACGGTTACTTCCCGCCCATTTCGAAGCAAAACGATCCGAATTTTCTGGTCAGAACGCTTCAATTCAACCTGGTCGGGTATCCCAATCTGCACTGGAATCCGCGCTGGGGCATCGGCCCACAACTCCAGATCATTTTCAACCTCAACGCGGTGATTCCCGTCGGATCGAAAACCGGGTATGCCGCCTACAGCTACGGCCTCCCTCACGATCCCGAAAGCGCCGTCTCCGTGGCTGACGCGACGATCCGCCAGTTGCTGCTCTGATCGCGCGACCGGGTCCGCGACGTTCGAAAGGCATTCGATCACGCCAAGAAACCTTCGGACGCGATGAGCAGTGACCGATGACGCGCCGGCGATGCAATGTCGCCGGCGTCGTCGGTTTCCCGGGACGACATCGGAAATCGGCGCTGATCGCGCCGGGAAGTTATCGCGTGCGCCCAAAGCATCTGCCCGATAGGCCTTCGGCCGATTCCAGGGCCGCCCACACGCTCGCCTCTATCCAATCAGGAGCAGAAGCCTGCACAGCAGAGCGGATAAGCGGAATACGGACGACTGCGCATTGCCGGTTCAGGAAATATGCGACCGAAAAGATACCGGGTAATTCCGGGGGGTTAATGCGTGGGGCAAGTCTCGTCAAAGGCAATCTGGTTGGCGGCCTGATTTGGTTTCCCACACCAAAAAACGAGTCAATTATTTGGATTGACAATAGTCATACTCTTCCATTCACTCACATTCTATTTCAGACAACATAATACAAATGCCTTGCGATTCCCTGTCACTCCGTCTACGCTCGCCAGGCCCAAACGAGGCTGCGAAATGCCAGTTTCTTGCCGTATATCGTGGCATTAATGAGATGTCTTTTACATGGGAAAATAATCAATGCCAGTCAAATGCGCTGCCGCGAGTTTGCGACGCATTGCCACCTCGATACAGGCGAGCCAACCCACCGTCGTGAGAGCGATTACAGGATAAAAAATCTTCTGGTCGTCACGTTGTTTGCCGCTTTGGTTGCACCCCTTGTTTGTGCCGGACAAGAACCCACTGAACCGCATCGGGAATCGTGAAGGCTGGTTAGTTTAAGTTAATACGGGCGCATCAGCGCTATTTCTGAGTTGCCTGTAGTAGTTTGCCTCAGCTTCAGCGGGTGGGATATTGGGGACTTGCCCTCAAGCATGTCGAACATGCTCGGCACGCATGAAAAAGCCCGCAAGGTTTTCACCTAGCGGGCTTGGTTTTCCATTGGCGCACCTGTCGCCATTGGGACGGGTTTCACCCTTAAGCGACATCGGTCATCAAGACATGATCAAAAAAACAAAGACACACCGATCTTCCCCTCATTGATTTAACTTTCGTTTACCCGACAACATCAAAATTTGATGGAATACCGATTCCATATAAATCATTCCATGGATTTCAGAATTCGCCCACGATCAAATTGCGTACTTGCCAACCATTACCTTTCAACCTATGCTGAATTTTGTCATTGCCGCACCTTGAATACGCAATTCAATTAATTGAGCGATTAAATAATTAATTTGATTTTTAGTTTCACTTTGCGCGCGATTTTTCAATAAACCAATCTCACAAATACATCACCCACTCGGCCAACCCTCTTAAAAAGATGATTGCTGTCACCAGATATCATCAGTCGAGCTCGCGCAATATGCGTGTCGGATTGGGTGTGAGGTCAGCCATAGCATGGCTTCGCCAATACAAGAGATCCGCACCATCACAAAGAAGGAACTGAAAATGAAAAAGATGCTCGTATCGCTCGCTATGCTAGGGACTTTCGCGTCACCCGCGTGGGCTGACACTTCAACTGCCCCGAATTGCCAGAACCCAACCGGCTCGTGGCTCAATGAGCTAGGCTCGACCATGCAGATCGCCTCCGTCACCGGGACTGGAGCCATTACCGGCACGTACATTTCGCCTTCCGGGACAACCGGTCAGACTTTCTCGCTTTCTGGCTGGTTCTATGCAGCACCACCTGCAAATAACGGCCTGGATCAAGTGACACTGGTCACGTTTTCCGTCAATTGGAACAATGCCGCGGCCCGCTACAACAGCATTACGACGTGGTCGGGGCTTTGCCGAATAACGAACAACGTGCCGACGATCACGGCGCTTTACTACTACTCAAATGCTTTCGCCCAATACTCGTGGAAGCACATCAATGTGGGGCAGGATATTTTCCAGCCAATTGCTTCACAATAAGCGAGCGCCATCCGATATTTTCGCGAACCGGCTTGCGCGCCGGCATCTGGACCTCAAATGAAAACGCTCCGTCACCGAAAAATCGACGCGGCGCGCAAGCTGAACTGCACATGTAAAAGCCCCAAGACTTTCGCACTCAGGGCTTCGCTCATCAATTTGACAGCAACCATTGCCGCCGGCATGAAAAAAGCCCGCAAGGCCTTTGCCAAGCGGGCTTCGTTTAGGCGCACCTCGCGCCCGACGACGTCAATATAGCGAATCGCGACGCGGTTTACAGCCCCTTTTCGATTACGTCATCGAATGAGGACTACGCCGGCAGATGTTCCTTCAACCATTCGCGCAGCGCGTCGTTCATGCGCGTCTGCGAACCTTCGCCCGTCGCCTTGAAGGCGTCGACAATGTCGACGTCATAGCGCACGATCAATTGCCCCTTCGGAGCTTCAAGCGGCGGACGGCCGCGCTTACCTCGACGCGTCATCTTCGCAAAGTCCTCTGCCGGCACTTCGAACGTGTCGGGGTCGGCCGCGATGCCGCAGTTGATTGCCGCACCCTCTTCGTCCGTCGGCATGACGGCCTTTCGCTTGCTCAACATAGCTCTTGACCGCCCGCTTGTTCGCCTCGCGCATGCTGACGATGTGCATCGAGTCGCCACGCAGCGCGAACACCACTCAGTAAAGGCGATCGCCGATCACGCCGAACCCGACTCCGTGCACTTCACCGTAATCGCGTCGGGCATCCACGTAGGACAACACATCAGCCCAATCAAGCTGCGCCGCCGGCGCCAACGAAACCCGTATCGCGGTCATTGCGCGCCGAGTGACGTTCACGATCGCTCCGTGGAAATGGAAAGACGAATGGGTCAAGGCGCGCATGAAAGCCGGCCACCCCGAAGTCAGGTTCCGCGACCTTCGGCACAGTGACGCATCGAAAATGATCAACGCCGGAATCGACCTCTACACCGTTGGCAGCGTCCCGGGCCATAAGACGCCTACCTCGACCAAACGGTACGCCCATCTGGTGACCGACAAGCTCGCCGACGCTGTGAAAAAGATCTGCGGCAACAAGGATCGGGCAGAAAAACCCCCACCGCAGGGCGAATAATCGCCGAACGGGGTTCATCCAATTGGCCGCAAAGCCTTGTGGCGGAAGGCAGTCGGAGTCGAACCGACCTGGCGCGGGCTGACCGCACCAACTGGGTTTGAAGTTCAGGGCCATTTTCCAACAAATCAAATGGTTGGACGGAAATCTGTTCCGCAATTTGACTCCATGGTCGAGCGCTGGGGCCTTGCCAGTCGAGGAGCCGAAGAATTTTGCGGAAATACTTTTGCCAACTTGAAAAGCAGCAGCACCTCGCAATTGGCATTTCGCTTCACTGAGCAGTATATTTGTCATACTCCATTGCTCACGGCCTAACATGCCAGCACAGTGCTACTTCACGCTAAACAGTCAGCGCGTTTCCAGTCTCATTTGCCCCGGCTTCGGTGGCGTGCTGGCGTTCTCAGGCAATAAGCGGTTCGTCGACAAGCCCGATGCAACGGCCGTCGCCAACGCTGGACCGATCCCCAAGGGCCGCTATTACATCGTGAAGCGCGACACGGGCGGCCGACTCGGGCCAATTCGCGATCTCGCACTGGATCTGTGGTCAAACAGCGACCGCTCGACATGGTTCGCGCTTTACCGCGCCGACGCCAAAATCGATGACGAGACCTACGTGAACGGCGTTAAGCGCAGCGCATTTCGTCTGCACCCAAATGGTCGATGGGGGGTGAGCGACGGCTGCATCACGGTCACGACGCAGGTGCAGTTCGACCAGCTACGTGCGTATCTCATGAAACAGCCGACCGCGAAGATCCCGGGAACCGACATCGAGTATTACGGCACGGTGGACGTCCGATGAAAACGTTCGTGCGCCTCGTCATCACGGCGGTTCTGACGCCGTTCGTTTTCTTTGGGCTTTCGCGCATCGACCTGCTCGCGCGTTGGGTTGGTAGCGACAAAGTATGGAACCTGCTCGGCCCGCTGTTCCGCCTGTTCGGCGTGACCGGAATTGAAGGCGAAGAGAACGTCTTGCTGGCCGTGCTGTTCGTCGCGAGCTTTCTCGTCGCTGCGCTCGTCGTAATGCTCGCCTTGAGACTTCGGCGCACGCACGCGTAGCGATCACTTAGGCGCCGCCACCATGTCATCGGCCGGATAGAGCTGCAGCATCGTCCGCGCCGCGTCAACGTTCGACGCCGTGAATAGTGGCGAGTTGTCAAAGCCCGCGCAATTGCTCTGCAACCATCGACAGGCGCATCATTTTATTCAATTATTTAATGATATTAATTAATTCGTAAATTGAAAAACCAGACAGCAACTGTTGCCACAAAATAAAATAAATTAAGCACTTAAAAAAACAAAAAATACGCTACCCTAAACATCGCGCGCACAAACACTCAAATCGTTCATCGCCAGAGAGATCGTCATGCCCATTTCACAAAGTGAAGCAGAGAAGATTACTGAACATTTTTTCAAAGAAGATCCCGACACAAAACAGCTTTTCAAGGATAGCGGCCTCAACGAAGCAGAGTTTAAAAAAATTTACACAGATGCATATATAGAGCTAGTCAAGGAAAGAGACATTTACACCGAACCAGCTCTTAGAGCACTTCATTTCCCGATAAAAAAAGACCTCGACCTTGGCGTCGCAAGCATCCACATCACGATCAACAGACCCGGAAATGATCAATATTCTATCGACGTCGTCAGCAAAATTTTGGGCCTTAAAATCGGCGATTCCCACATGAAATTTGAAAACGGGGCCTTAACTCGCAGCGACAAGATAGGAAGCAACGCGCTTGGCGCAAGCTATACAGCAACCCTGCACATAAAAAACGGGTTTGGTGTGCAATTCGAAGCCCACCTCTATGCGAAAATTGCTGGCTTCAAAAAATCCGTTGATTTTGGACCGAAATGGATTTTTTGATTTAAAGCATGGCTGAAGGAACGTGCCGCCGCGCGCGACGCACGGGCGGCGGCACGTTCCAGGGACTGCGGCCGGCCGAGGCGCTGCGACGGTCTTTGGTCTCTGCTCACTGCTGACAGCCGGGCATCGCCGGCCGCACGGCGCACACCCACCCCTGCACTGCCTTCAGTTTGTCGATTTCGCGCTGGTCGTCTCCGGCGACCCCGAAAACGCGCTCCGCAACCTCTGGGTCGATGTCTGCGACGGCGGCGGCACCATTGCCCACGCCGGCGGCGCCGGCAGATCCGGGCAGACCGTCGAAACCGGCTGCAGTGCAGTTCCGGACGGCGACGCGCAGCCGGTCAGTGCCAGTAGCGAGAGCAGCGCGCACGCTGCGATTTTCGGTTTCATGGTCGATTCGCTCCTTCGTGAGTTGTGCGTCGATGGCGGCCACCCGCGAGGCGGCCGCGTCGTGCGCGGCAATTGCACGCTTCTCGGCGTCGAGCGCCGCCTGCGAGATCGCGGCCAGATCGCCGGCATGCCGCTGATCGTCCGCCGCGCGCGCGGCCTGCTCGTCGGCAAGCTCGCGCGCGCCGATCAGGTGCTCGATGCCGGCGCCAGTGGCCGCGCCGAGCAGCGCAGCAAGCAGATACGGCCACGCAAATTTCAGGAAGAT